>JAGXLP010000106.1 GCA_018334615.1 Candidatus Bipolaricaulota bacterium | reverse complement strand
CAAATTGCCCTGGTGGTCGGTGGTGGGAATATACTAAGGGGGAAAGAACAAGAAATGCTCGATAGAACTGCCGGCGACCTTGCCGGAATGGTTGCCACGATAGTAAATGGAATCGTTCTCAGGAATCAGCTCCAGAAACTCGGAATTCCCATTTTACTTCAGTCCGCACTACCAATTGCCCGAATTACGGATCCGATAAATCCCGACGAAGCCATCTCACACCTTCAGGAAGACGGGGTCGTTATTTTTGCCGGTGGTACGGGAAACCCTTACTTTACAACCGATAGTGCGGCTGCCCTAAGAGCCGGCGAGGTGAAGGCGGATCTAATTTTGAAGGGAACCGATGTCAAGGGAGTTTACAACGGGGATCCTTCCAGAGGAGAGGCGGATTTCATACCCGCTCTGACCTACGAAGAACTGACTAAAGATGAATTGGGAATTATCGACCTTACCTGCGCTCGTATTTGCCGAGAAACGGGGATACCGATGGTGATTTACGATCTATTCAGCGAGGGGTTAACCGCCAGGATCCTGGATGGAGAAGAGATCGGGACCTACATTTACCCCGATCCTTCGTCGTACTAGTATGGGTTATTGGATTAGTCCCTGTCTATAACCGGGGGAACTTTAAAGAAATTGCTTTCCCTTGCGGGACTGTTTTTAAATACTTCCTCGTGTGAGAGGTTCTCTTTCTCCGTATCTTCCCTGAGTACATTTTGTACTTCGAGAATGTGCCTCAACGGTTCTACGTCTTCAGTGTCCAATTCCTGCAATTTGTTTACGTAATCGATAATGCTTCCCAGATCTTCGGTCATTCCTTCTCTTTCCGATTTCGTTAGCCTGAGCTCCGCGAGATCCTCGACGTGTTTTACGGTTTCTTTGTCGATCATCGTAATCGGTTATGCCCCATTCCTCCCTTAGTTTTAGATTTAGTACTTAAAGTTTGAGCTAGCTATCCGAGTCAAGCTTGTCAGTCAGTGTTTCACCAAAGTAATTTTCGTACATATTGCCGAGAGGATTGTTATTTTCCTCGGTCTCTATCCACTTATTTGCTTCTTTTCTCGCGATCTTCATTATATCGAAATCTCGAAGAAAATTACAGGCACGAAAGCTGTTACGAAAGCCATGCTGAGCGGAGCTCAATAAATCCCCGGGACCCCTGATTTCCAGGTCTTTTTCGACCAGCTTGAACCCGTCCGAAATATCCCGGAAAGCCTCCAGCCTCTTTCGCCCCTCGGGTGTGGAAGGGGAGCCGATAGCGAAGCAATAGGATTTCTCACCCGATCTCCCTATCCTTCCCCGAAGCTGGTGTAGTTGAGTCAAACCAAATTGGTCCGCTTCCTCTACCACGAGGATATTGGCGGTGGGAATATCTACACCCACTTCGATTACGGTCGTCGAAACGAGGGCGTCCAGCTCTCCGGCCTCGAACTTTCTTAGCTCTTCCGTCTTTTCCTCCGATCTCATTCTGCCGTGGAGCAGTCCCAGATCGAAGCCACTCAGTTGCTTTTGGGCGAGTTCCTCCCTTGATTCTACGGCGGATTTCAGTTCACGTTTTTCCGACTCCTCTATCAGAGGGAATACTATGAAGGCCTGATGGTCTTTTTTCATCTTCTTTCGGACGTATTCGTAGACCTGGTCGCGCTTGGACTTACCCACCCACGAGGTCTGGACGTTTTTCTCGCCGTAAGGAAATTCCTCTAACCTGGAAACCTCAAATTGGCCGTAGACAGTGGCCGTGATGGTTCGAGGAATTGGAGTGGCGCTGAGGACGAGCTTGTTTATCGGTCTATCTCCCCATCCAAGCTGCTCTTTCTGAGCCACGCCGAACCGTTGTTCTTCGTCAATAATTACCAGGTTTAATTCGTTAAAACTTACAGATTCTTCTAATAGCGCGTGTGTACCGACAAGGATATCGATCCCTCCCGATTCCAGGCGAGACAGAATATCTTCTCTTTGGTTTTTTTGAATCTCTCCCGTCAGAAGTTCTATTCTGGCAGGTAAGTCAGAGAATATCTCTTCCAGATTTCTAAAGTGTTGTTCGGCCAGGACGGTGGTAGGTGCCATCATTCCGACCTGGTAGTCCGACGAGGTGACGAGGTGCGCCGCTCCTGCAGCTACCACCGTCTTCCCCGTCCCCACGTCACCCTGAAGCAGTCGGTTCATTGGTTCTGACGACTTGAGATCTTCCAGGATTTTATCCAGAACATCATCCTGATCTTCCGTCAGGGAGAAAGGAAGTTTACTTTTAAACTCGTTGAGTGTTCCTTTTTCTACGGATAGCTGGCGGGTTTCCTCCTGGTTTTCTTCAGCCTGTTTTGAGAGTCTCTGGTAAAACAAGAATAGTTCCGAGAAAGAAAGGCTTCGGCGCGCCTTTTCAAAGTCCCCGGAGTCCTCCGGTTCGTGAATTTTTCTTAGAGCAAGCTTTCTCCCCCAGAAGCCGTGGGATTTGGCTATCTCCAGGGGCGGGAACTGCTCCACGGCGGGTAGATATTTGTCCAGATTTTTTTGGATCACCCAGCGTATTACTTTCTGGCTCAAATCTTCTGTCCCGGGGTAGATCGTAACCAATCTCCTCGTCTTGTTCTTTTCTTCTTTTGGTTCCCAGGTAGGGTTTTCCATCTGCATCTCGCCGTATTCCCTCTTTACTTCGCCGTAAATAGCTATTTCAGTTTCTTCCTCCAGCTGGTTTTTTATCCAGGGCTGGTTGAACCAGACAGGATAGACTATTCCAGTTCCATCGCTTACAGATGCTTTTACGAGATCGACTTTTCCCCTTGGTTTCAGTTTAGTTAGAGCCTTGACCTCACCCGTAACTGTGCAAGTGTCGCCCGGGCTAAGCTCGGATATTTCCTTCTTTTCTCGCCGGTCCTCTATTCGCCGGGGGAAGTGGAACAGTAGATCCCTTACTGTCTCAAGGCCCAGCTTTCGAAACTTTTTGCCTCTCTTTTTTCCAACGCCTACCGCTTCTTCAATTGGACTATCGAGAGTTAGTTCACCATGGGAGGGTTTTTCCTCCTCCGATTCAAGGTGGTTTTCTATTTCCTCGACTATTTTTTGGCGGGCAAAAGGCTTCCGGTTGCTGTACCCGTCGAGTAAATCCCTAATTTTGTCGTTCTTCACCAGTTCTTCGGAAAGACTCTCCAGACCCCCCATAACCGCTTTATCCCGGAAGCCGGCTTCCTTTTCCAGCTGGAGGATCTTTTTGAGTTTCTTTCTTTTCGTTTTGCCCATAATTCTTTGCCTCTAGAGCCTGATTCTTGTCCTATTCAAAACATAGACTTTTCAGGTAAGATTGAGTTTCCCCCCTGGGTAAAATATAATAAGCCTCAACCCGCGCCGGGGCAATATTCCATTTATCTGAATTGATTTAACCGGGATCTGGTTACAATGAAGTTGATATTTATTGGAACAGCCGATTTTGCGACACCTTCTCTGTGTTCTGTTGCCCAGGAGCACGACCTGGAACTCGTAGTCACCCAACCTGATCGCCCCAGTGGACGAGGTATGAAGCCGAGCCGGTCTCCCGTCAAGAAGCAAGCTCGCGAGCTGGATCTTCCCGTATTTCAGCCGGAGAATATCAATTCGGAGGAGTCTCTGGAGAAAATCGAGAAAATTGATCCTCAAGGCTTCGTCCTGGCTGCTTACGGCCAAAAAATCTCGGGAAATTTCCTCGATTTGGTCCACTGGCCTGTCAACATCCACGGGTCTCTTCTGCCCAATTACCGCGGCGCAGCGCCGATAAACTGGGCGGTAATCCGAGGTGAAGACGTTACGGGGGTAACTACAATCATCATGGACGAGGGCCTTGATTCAGGTCCCATCCTGTTGAAGGGGGAGACGGAGATTGGTGAGAACGAGACTGCGGGTGAACTCCACGACCGGCTGGCGAACATGGCCGGTGACCTGGTTCTGAGAACGCTTGCCGGGTTGGAAGAGGGGACGGTGGAACCGAAGACGCAAAAAGGCGAGCCTACCTATGCACCAAAGTTGACCAAGGAAGATGGCCTCGTGAACTGGAACGAACCCTCAACTGACGTTCACAACCTCATACGGGGAACCTCACCGTGGCCCGGAGCCTATACTTTTCTTGACTGTCAAAAGGTGAAAGTTCACCGCTCTCGGGACCTCGGAAAACTTCAGGGAGAGTTATCGAATAAATTACCTCTGCGGGGGGGCGGGAAAGACATAGAGCCCGGCGAGGTTATAGATTCGGGACAGCTGGGACTGGTTGTCAAATGCGGAAGGAACACCGCCGTCGAGCTAACCAGAGTTCAACTTCCGTCAAAATCCGAAATGAGCGGAACCGATTTTGTAAATGGTTATCACCTTGAAACAGGGGACCGTTTTACCGGCAGGGACTGAAGAAAAGCTTTTCTTAACCCTGTCAACCCCCCTTCAGACCTGGCACTACCACTTGAAATCCCCCCACCAAACCACTATATTTTCTAGCGCAACTCGTACAAATATGATCTTTGACAGACGGGTGATGTTAACAGGCATCCTGTAGTAAGTAGTAAGGATTGACAAGGGCAGATGGTGG
>JAGXLP010000011.1 GCA_018334615.1 Candidatus Bipolaricaulota bacterium | reverse complement strand
CCGATTGGTGAGTACCAACAGGATCTTTATTCGTCGCTAAGAACGCCATCGGGAGTACCATGTTCTACAATTATGGAACCGGAAAATGCTGCTCTTCACGCGATTAAAATTCTTTCCACCTCAAACGGAGAACTGCGAGATAAACTGAGAGACTGGCAGCAGAACCTGCGGGAAGACATAATCGATGATGACAAGGGGTTATCCTTTACTTGATAGGGTAATTTCCCGTTACACAGCCGGTACATAAATTGTTTTTCGGGATATCCAGGGCTTCCGATATCTCCTCGAGCGAAAGGTACTCAAGGGAATCGGCACCTATTGCGTTTTTTATCTCGCTTACGGACTTTTTGCTTGCCATTAGTTCTTCCTCTGATGCCATATTCACCCCGAGGTTACAGGGAGAAGTTATCGGCGGGGCACCAATTCTGACGTGTACTTCCTCAGCTCCGTTATCCCTGAGGCTGTCAATAAGCTGTTTTGAAGTGGTCCCCCTTACTATGGAATCGTCAATTATCATGATTTTCTTACCTTTGATATTTGGCTCTATTGGGTTTAGCTTTAACCGTACCGCCCTTTCTCGGGTTTCCTGGGAAGGCATAATGAAGGTTCTGCCTACGTAGCGATTTTTCATCATGGATTCGATGTACTCTATATTCCCCGCTTCCGCGTAACCGGCGGCGAAAGCTCGACCCGAGTCGGGTACCGGGGAAACCAGATCAGTTGCCACGCCGTGATTGTCGTATAGAAGCTCACCGAGTTTTCTTCTGACCTTGTATACGGATCTACCTTCAATGTTGGAGTCCGGGCGAGCGAAGTAAATGTACTCAAAAAAACAATGAGCCGGGGTTTTCTCAGTGATACGTCGGGATTCCAACCCGGTTTCTTCCAGGATCACCAGTTCCCCCGGCTTCACGTCCCGGAGAAACTTGCCCCCGACTACGTCCAGAGCTACTGATTCACTTGCTACCATATAGCCGTCGTCTAGCTCTCCGATACATAATGGCCTAATACCACGGGGGTCACGAAACCCTACAACCTTGCCGTTGTATATTAAGGTGGTTGAATAGGCTCCCTGTGTCCTTTCTATAGTTTGTTTTATAGCCTGAACAAGGTCTGCTTTTATCAAATTTCTGGCCAGTTCGTGGACCAGGACTTCTGTATCAGTATCCGTGGTAAAAACATGACCGACCTTTTCCAGGTCTTTTCGTAATGATTCCGCATTAGTAATATTCCCGTTATGTCCGAGTGCCAGGAAACCTTGTCTTGTATTCACGTTAAAAGGATGAACCGTTTTTTTGTTTATGGAACCATAGGTCGGGTAACGGACGTGACCAATCGCGGAGGGGCCCGTCAATTGTTTGAGATCGTCCTCTTTGAAGACCTCACCTATCAGCCCGAGTCCTTTTTTCGTATGCTGTTTAAAACCGTCAAAGCTTACTATGCCGGCACTTTCTTGCCCCCTGTGCTGGAGGGCGTAAAGCCCGTAATAAGTTGGGAACGCAGCGTGGCCAGAATTTAGTTTTACCCCTATTACTCCACATTTATCTTCCATAGCACCGTCCCTTTTTTAGAATTCAATTTAAAATATTTAAGGAAATTCCTACCGGTACTCGAACGAATTAACTGGAACCGAGATTTATGATTATATCATAATCTCTTACACGACTAATGCAACAGTCGAAGAATTTTTTAGCAGTACTAAACCTTGAAAGAAGAAAGTAATAATTCAACCTCAGGGTGGTGACTTTATCCACTTTTCCCGACAAGTTTAGGTTAATTTCAAAATCGTATTCCGGTATAATTCAAGCATTAATGAATTTATCTCGGGTGGTTGAGCTCGATGGTGACAGAAAAAATACATCTTCGATAGGGGGGAGATAGTTTGAATATTTTGAGGAGAGTTACTCTGGATGACGAAGTGCTGATTATGGGTATCTTGAATGTGACTCCTGATTCTTTCTCCGATGGAGGAAAATTCTTAGCTCAGGACAGGGCGGAACAGAGGGCACTCGAGATGGAACAGAACGGTGCCGATATAATAGATATTGGGGGAGAGTCGACCCGTCCCGGTGCCGATAAGGTCGAGCTCGAGCAGGAGCTGGAGAGGACGATCCCCGTAATTGAGGCCGTAAGAGCTAAAACGGATATTCCGATATCGATTGACACTTACAAGTCCGAAGTTGCGAAGGAGGCTCTAAATGCGGGTGCGGATATGGTTAACGATATTAGCGCACTTAGGTTCGATCCGGAGCTCGGAAAGCTAGCCGGAGAGAGAAATGTTCCTCTCGTTTTGATGCACATGCAGGGGACGCCCAGGACCATGCAGAAGAACCCGACTTACGATGATCCGGTGAAGGATATTATTGATTTTTTGACTGAAAGGATTGAACGAGCAGGAGAACTGGGAGTTTCGCGTGATCAAATCATAGTCGATCCCGGGATTGGGTTTGGAAAAAAATATGAGGATAATTACGAGATCTTGCGCAGGCTGGAGGAGTTCAAATCTTTGGAAGCTCCGCTTTTATTGGGAACGTCCAGGAAGTCTTTCATTGGCGCTACTCTGGATTTGCCTCCGGAAGAAAGGGTGGAAGGAACTATTGCCAGCAACGCAATTGGGATACTGAAGGGGGCAAGTATTGTAAGAGTCCATGACGTCAAGGAAAATTACCGAGCCATTCAGGTTGCAACCCGGTGCCGATAAGGACCTCCGGGAAATCGTAGTAGGCAATTGAACTCAGCACCGGGCCGTGTTATATTCTGAACTCTCGAGAATCGAGTTAGGGGAAGTTTAACTTAAGCCTTTTTTTCTTTTTCCCTGAACTCGATTTCGATCTCCAGTTCTCGTTTGCCCAGCTTCTTGCTGTAGTCGGATTCGACTTCCAGTTTGATTGGTTCCTCGAACGGGAACTTTGCCTCTGCTCCGACCATGGATATGGTTACGGCGTCGTCCTGTTTTAGTTGACCCAGTAGTTCTTCCAGGAAAGAGATCAGGTCCTGCTTGGTTACTTCCTGCTCGTATTCGAACTCGGCGTCAAGATTGTTATTGGAAGATGGCAATTCTACCATGAAATTCACCCCTCTGTTTGCTTTTTGTTTTGTAAAATTATATTGAAAGAGTTAGCTGAAAACACCAAAAAGAAGCCAGCACTAGCTCAATTGGATGCTTGGTTGATTCTCGTTTTTCAAACCTAAGTTTTTATTCAGATATTTTTCTACGAACCCCGTTCCCTGGAGTGGATTCTTGACTCAGTTGTTCTCGGATTCAATTACCAGGTGATTAAGCTTATCTATGTCCTCTTCTTCCAATTGCCAATCGAACAGCTGTATGTTTTCCCGTAAATGTGACTCGGAACTTGCCTTTGGAATTGCTAGAACGTTTTCCTGGATAATTAACCACTTTAACGCGATTTGTCCCGGGGACTTATCGTACTTGGCAGCAATATCTGACAGCTCGGCCTGATTTGACACTTCCCCCTGGCCCAGGGGGCTGTAAGCAGTGAGGAAAAGACCGTTTTCCCTGCAGTAATGGAGGAGGGAGCTCCGGTCCATTCCTACGTGGTATTTTACCTGATTGGTTACAATTGGTTCGCTGGACGACTCACGCGCCCGGTTCAGCTGATCCTGGCTAAAATTGCTAACACCTATATGCCGGACCTTCCCTTCTTCCACCAGCTCTTTCATCGCTTTCATCGTTTCTCTTATTGGAACCTCTTCGTTTGGCCAGTGGATTAAAAGGAGATCCACGTAATTCGTGTCTAACCTGTTCAAGCTACCTTCCGCGGATCTTTTAAAGTCTTCGTACCTCAGCTTGTCCTTCCATACTTTCGTAGTTATAAAAAGCTCATCACGCAGGAAGTCGTCTATTGCTTTTCCAACCGATTTTTCATTCTCGTAAAAGGCCGCGGTGTCGATATGGCGGTAACCGAGTTCAATTGCCTTCCTCACGGATTTCTCACATTCGCTTCCCCTCATATTCCAGGTTCCAAGGCCAAGTGCTGGGATAGAAGTTCCGTTGATAGACTTAGTTTTGCTTTTCATGGTTACCCCTCCCGAAATCCAACCAATCATTCGTATTTATCAAAATCAGTCGAGGAGATCCTCTGAGTTATTCGGACTCCAGGAGATTTTTTACTTTTTCCGTAAAGTCAGAAAGTGGGACCAATGTTTGTTCTCCCGTCTCCATATCCCTCAGAGTTATTTCATCCTCGGATAGCTCTTGTGGCCCTAAAATTGCCGTTACGTCGGCCCCGTACCTGTCTGCGTAACCCAGCTGTCCCTGAAGGCTTTTTTCCAGGTAGTCTATCTCGGTCTTGAACCCTGAATTTCTGAGTCTTTGAACCAGTTTTAGCCCTCTTCTTTTGGTCTCCCGGTCCAGAGTTGCTAGATAAACGTCTAGTTCTCTCTTTTTTAGTTCAACTCCTTCCAGTTCTTCCAGGAGAAGGACCAATCTTTCTATCCCTCCGGCAAATCCGACGGCCGGAGTTGGGTCACCACCAAATAACTCTACGAGACCATCGTAGCGGCCACCACCGACCAGTGCGTCCTGAGCGCCAAGGTCGCTTGAGAATACTTCGAAAACTGTTTTGGTATAGTAATCAAGACCCCTAACTAGATTTGGGTCCATGGTGTAGCTCAGATTGAGTTGGTCCAGGTATTTCTTAACGTTTTTGAAATGGTCCCGGCATTCCGAACACAGATAATCCGTGATCTCAGGACCGTCTTCAACTATGGAGGAGCAGGCTTGGTTTTTACAATCGAGTATCCTTAGTGGATTGGTTTCTAGCCTGGCCTGACAGTCCTCACAGAGTTCCTCTTTGAAGGGATTCAGGTACTCGACCAGTTCCTCAATATACTCTTCCCTATCATCCGGACATCCGATGCTATTTAAGCTCAAACCCACCTCGTTTAAACCAAGGGAGGTTAGAATATCAGTGGCCAGGTTTATCATCTCGGCGTCCAGCGCGGGGTCGTTTGAGCCTATGGCTTCGGCTCCGTATTGGTGGAATTGCCGAGATCGACCCTTCTGTGGAGCTTCATAGCGAAACATAGGCCCCAGGTAATACCACTTTGATAGTTCTTCCTTGCCGTAGTATTTGTGTTCGAGGTAGGCCCTGACAACGGAAGCCGTATTCTCGGGTCGTAACGTCATTGACCTTCCACCTTTATCGTCGAAAGTATACATCTCCTTCTCGACTACATCTGTTTCCTCCCCGACTCCTCGGGCAAATACTTCCGTCTTCTCCATCATTGGCGTCCTTATCTCCTCGTAGCCATAGACTGGCATGGTAGCCCTGACCTCGCTTTCCACCGCGTGCCAGTAAGGCATGTCGTCCGGCGTTATGTCGTTGAGCCCCTTTGGAGCGTAGTACTTCATTCGCCTTGCTCGGGTAATTTTCTTTCCAGATTAATCATTTCTACCAGGGCTTCTGCAGCTTCATTTCCCTTGTTACCCTGTTTTGCCCCGGCGCGGTCTATTGCCTGCTCGAGAGTGTCAGCAGTAATAAGGCCGAATGTAATTGGAGTATCTGCCTCCAGGTTTAGCTGGGCAAGGCCTTTTGAGGTTTCGTTTGCGATGTAGTCAAAATGAGGAGTCTCACCCCTAATTACCGCTCCCAGAGCAATAATCCCGTCATAGTTATCTGTGTCCTTGAGTTTTCCTACACCTCTGGGCAGTTCAAACGAGCCGGGAACGTAAGCTACGTCAATCTGATCGAGGTCCGTTCCCAGTCTCTTCAACTTATCTTTGGCTCCGGAGAGAAGTCGCTCCGTTATCATACTATTAAACCGGCTTATAACTATTCCCAGTTTCAAGCCAGTTCCGTCGAGTTCGCCTTCCAGGTTGTTTGTCACTTTAACCTCCCCTTGATAAATACTTAGGTTTTGGTTTCTTCGTCTAGTTTGGTCAGATTGTGTCCTAGTTTTTCCAGTTTGGTCTGAAGGTAATCCTCGTTGTGCTCGTTAGGGTCGATTTCTATCGGTTCTGTTTCGGAAATATGCAGGCCGTAACCTTCAAGTCCCACGACTTTCCGGGGGTTATTGGTAAGCAGTTTTATTGAACTGAGACCGAGGTCGGATAGTATCTGGGCGCCAAACCCATAATCCCTCAGGTCGGCGTCGAACCCCAGTTCCTCGTTTGCTTCCACGGTATCCAACCCCTGGTCCTGTAGCTCGTAAGCACAAACCTTATTGCTTAGGCCAATCCCCCTTCCTTCCTGACGCATGTAGACCAATACGCCTTCACCTTCTTTATCGATTTTCTCAAGCGCTTTATGCAACTGGTCTCCACAGTCACATCTCTTTGAACCGAATACGTCTCCTGTTAGGCATTCCGAGTGAACCCTCACCAGTACGTTTTCCTTCCCTGCCACTTCACCTTTTACCAGTGCAATGTGTTCGTCTTCATTTATTTGATCTATATAGCTAAAAATCTGAAAGTCCCCGTATTTGGTTGGCAATCTGGCACTTCCGGTTTGTTTTACCAACCTCTCGTTCTTTTTTCTATACTTAATTAAATCCTCTATAGTGACTATTTTTAGCCCGTGCTCCTTGGCAATCTTCTTCAAAGTGGGCAATCGGGCCATCGACCCGTCTTCGTCCATTATTTCACAGAGGACGGCTGCCGGATACAATCCTGCCAGCCGGGTTAGATCGACTCCGGCTTCAGTATGGCCGGCCCTGTGAAGGACTCCCCCGTCTTCCGCCCTCAGGGGGAAAATATGGCCGGGCCGGACTAAATCGTTGGCGCCTTTATTCGGGTCAACCATGACCGAAATTGTTTCGGCCCGATCGTAGGCGGAAATTCCCGTAGAAATTCCTTCCCTTGCGTCAACTGATACTGTAAATTGTGTTCCATGGTGGGAAGTATTATCTCCTACCATTGAGTCGAGATCTAGTTCGCTTAGCCTGCCCGATTCCATCGATAGACAAACCAGACCCCGTCCTTCTTTAGTCATGAAATTGATGTCTTCCGGTTGGGTTTTCTCCGCCGCCACGATGAAGTCACCTTCGTTCTCCCTTTCTTCATCATCGACGACTATAACTATTTCGCCCTGTTTTATTGCTTCTATTGCGTCTTCAATCGGATCAAGGCTCATGCGCTTTCACTCCTCAATTGTAGAAATACAGGGTTCATGATTCCCTCATGTTGTTTTTAACGTATTTTGCCAGAACGTCAAATTCGACGTTAACCTCGGAGCCGCTCCGCTTAAATTGTAACGTCGTATTGTTGTATGTGTGAGGTACGATAGTTACAGTGAATGAGCCACCGGCTACCTGGTACGAAGTGAGGCTAATCCCGTCTACCGCTACCGATCCTTTATCGACTAAATACTTGTTAAAGCTTCGGGAGGTAGAAATTCTCAAGATATGGTCTCCCTTTTTTCGGGTAATTCTACCAATCCTTCCCAGAGTATCAACGTGACCCTGAACTATATGACCATCCAGTTTACCAGCCAGACCGGATACCTCAAGCGGGGACTCCAGATTGACTTTTTCTCCGGGTTGCAACTTGCCTATATTCGTCTTTTTTCTTGTTTCTTCAGAAACGTCGGCAGAAAATTGGCTTTTTTTGTCGTTGAAATCCACCAGAGTCAGACAGGTCCCGTTTACACAAATGCTACCTCCAATATCGAATTCCTTACAGTACCCGCTCCTGGCAGAAAAGACGAACCGATCGTTTACGGATTTAATGAAAGTTCCTAACTCGTCGACTACTCCAGTGAACATATTATTAGGTAAGGTTTTTAACTATTGCGAATAATAATGAATTGAAGAACAAATTAAATACCATCCTCGTTTTTCTATTGAATTAACCATTTTAGTGTACTTTACCCCCGAATACCTTGCAACCGGAAAGCCTCAGGCGAAAATTAATTTTGTTATGTCCTTAGCGAGCGAGCGAGGTTAGTAAGTCCGAATAAATTGAAATGAGGCCGGCTTTTGATTAAAATCCATTCAATATTAACCCGATTCCGAGGAGGAGCTATAGTGCAATTTACGTCTTTTGAGAGACCAAAAGCCCTGACATCATTTCTTATTCTGGTTTTATTCTCACTTTTTTTACTTGGTCCGACGGCGGCTGGTGCCCCTGAGGAATATAAGCAACCGATAACCGTCGACTACCACGAGGAAAAAAACGCGGTTAAGGTAGAGACAGAAATAGCGACATACCTGTTTTCCAAACAGGGTGGGAATTTGCGAAGTATATTTATCCATTTCTCTCCTTTTAGGTCCCAGAAAGCCGAGTTAGTGCCGGGAACGTCAATTGACCCAGAAACTGAGGAGACATCTTATATGGAGGGAATCAAGTTTCCGGGCGAGCTCACAGTTCGGGGTGAATCGGATGGGAATATAAGTTACGAAGTCATCTTTCCGGAGGGACAAAAGGGACATTACAATAGCATTCCCATTACTTTTACGGCTACCCTGGAGGGTATCGAAGTCAAAAAGACGTACACTGTTTACAACAACCAGAATTATACTCTCGGATTCTCTCTTTCACTTACCAACAGGACCGACCAAGGAATTACGTTAGGTGAGGAAACCAGAGTATACGTTGCCTCTCGGGTCGAGACCGGGGGTGACGGTGACGTCAAATACCTGGAAGACATCTCCGTTGATAGCCTTCGCGACGATTTGGGCAGGGTTGAGGGGTTGGGTCTGATAGGTAATGGTCTGGTCCTGTTTCTCAAGACGGGTTTACCGACCCAGGATCCAGGTGACGCCACGTATCAGGAATTGTCGGCAAATATAGCTACGGAGGATGTGAGCGTTGGATTCTCTAATAATTCCCTCACATCAGGGGAAACAAAAGATTATCAATTCTCCCTTTACGGGGGGCGCCAGAGGCACGTTCTATTATCCAACGTAGGGCTCGAGGAGATAGACGATATTGGTATATTTAGTCAGCTTCTGGTCCCGGTTATTGGCTTCCTAAATTTACTTTATGATTTCACGGGTAATTACGGCTGGGCGATAATTCTGTTTACGGTCTTAATCCGGGTCTTGCTTTATCCTCTGATGCGTAACATGTATCGATCTATGGCTAAAATGCAGGAGTTACAACCCAAGATAAAGAAGATACAGGACGAGTACGAAGATAAAGAGGAGCAGCAAAAGAAGATGATGGCGCTTTACAAGGAAGAAGGGGTAAATCCTCTTGGTGGTTGCCTGCCCATGTTCATTCAGTTGCCGATTCTTATTCTTCTCTGGCGGGCGATTATGTACAGCGCAGAAGCAATTCATATGTCGCCGGGGTTTCTCTGGCTGAGTGACCTCAGCATGCGTGATCCCACTTATGTCCTCGTCGTACTGACGGTGGGTACGATGATCCTTCAGCAGCAGATGATGCAGACGCCCGGTGGCGGGGGGAGTCAGAATAAGATAATGAGCTATGGCTTTCCGCTGTTTATGGGTGTATTCCTGCGAAATTTCCCGGCCGGTCTCTGGCTCTACTACCTTTTAACTCAGTTGTTTATGATAGGACAACAGGCGTTTATCAACTGGGAAATGGATAAAGAGGAATCCTAAAGGCTGCCGTTATGAGAAATGAATGAAAAATTCGTAGAGGCCGAACAGAAAATCTCTTCATATCTTGGTACTTTCTTCGAAATGATTGGAGAATCCCCGGAACTACAGACGGAACTCAAAAAGCCTGATGAGCTATACGTAAACTTACAGGGAAGATCCAATTTCTTCTCCGAAGAGAAGGAGAAGCTTGCAGAGTCCCTCTCCGTACTGGTTCAAGTCTTTCTGGAAAGGCAATGTGGTTTAGAAAAGGATGTCCAGGTGGACATTAACGGGGTCAAACTGACCCGGAGAAGAAACCTTGAGCAGTTTGCGCTGGACGCGGCAGAAAAAGCAAAGAAAAACGAGAGAAAGATTAGGTTAAATCCAATGTCTCCGGTGGAAAGAAAATGGGTTCACATAGCCCTGAGTGAGATAGAAGGGGTGGAAACCTACAGTGTCGGTCAGGGAGAAGAGAGACGGGTTATTATCAAGCCAGAAAAGTAATGGATAATCAGGATACTATAGCGGCAATTTCTACACCCCTCGGAAAGAGCGGCATCGGCATCGTAAGGCTGTCGGGTCCAGCTGCGGTGGATGTCGTGAAAAGGATTTTTCGATCTCCAAAAGGCCTCGATCTATCGGAGGTTGAGTCACATACCCTTCACTATGGTTTCGTTCGGGACCCCGACGAAGAAATAGATATCGACGAGGTCCTGGTTTCTGTTATGAATGCGCCAAATACCTATACAAGAGAGGGCGTTGTTGAAATAAACTGTCATGGAGGGATAGTTCCGATTCGTGAGACCCTGGAGCTAGTACTGGATCACGGTGCGAGATTGGCTGAGCCCGGGGAGTTTACCAAGAGGGCTTTCTTGAATGGAAGACTTACTCTGGATCAGGCTAAATCCGTCCGGGATTTGATAGAATCCAAGACGCGGCTTTCCCTGGAACTTTCAATGGATAGGTTGGAGGGAAAGTTTTCCGAGTTCGTCAACTCCGTGAGAGAAGACCTGACGTCTTTGTTGGCCGAGATAGAGGTTATGATAGATTTTCCCGACTACGAAAACTCGGTCATTCCCAGGGAAAAGCTTGCGGAGAAGCTGACCGAACTCTGCGAGAGAATAAGAGATTTTCTTGCCAGCAGTAAGGACGGTAGGATACTTAAGGAAGGCCACAAGGTAGCGATCCTGGGTCAGCCCAATGTAGGAAAATCAACTTTGTTGAATAAATTACTTAAAGAGGAACGGGCGATCGTCAGCTCGAAGCCGGGAACTACTAGAGATACAATAGAAGCCGAGCTTGAAGTGGACGGTATCCCGTTTCAAATTACCGATACAGCCGGTATCAGGAAAACCAAAGGAGAGGTAGAGCGGAAAGGCGTTGAGAGGGCAAAAAGCCAGGGTGAAAGTTCCGATATTGCCCTATTTCTCGTTGATTCAAATAGTGGAATCGAGGAATCGGATCTCGAGATCGCGCGAGAAATTGACCCCCAGAAAACAATTTTGCTCCTGAACAAAGTGGATCTCGTGAATAGTTTGTCCAGGGAGGCGTTTACCGATAAAATAGGTGATGATTGGGCCGACGTAATTGAACTATCTGCTAAAACCGGTCAGGGGCTGGAAGACCTTGAGAATAAAATTACCGAACTGGTCTGGGGCGGAGAAGTTCGTAAGGATGATAGCCTGGTGCTGCTTAATCTTCAGGAAAAGAAATTGCTTGAAAAGGCAAAGAAGGACCTGGAAGTCGCCCGGGAGGCCTTACGCCGAGGCCGTTCTATAGATGTAGTCGCGATAGATATTAGGGAGGGACGAAAAAAACTTGGAAAGTTGCTGGGAGAGGACCTGTCCGAAGAGATTCTTGAACGGGTCTTTTCACAATTCTGTGTGGGCAAATGAGACCCTGCAAAGGGTAAAAGTATCGTCAAGGAGTTAGGGGCGAATTATATATGAAAAAATCAGAGTGCTCCAACGAAGAGATTCTTGAAGAGCTTCAGGATCTGCAGGAAGAGAAGGAACTGGTCGAGGAAGACTCAGATGTTGAAGAACTCAAGGATCAAATTACCGAGTTAAAGGATAAGTTGGTTAAAAAAAACATACCCCTGGTAAAATCTATAGCGGGAGACTTTATCCATTCGGGCCTGGACTTTGAGGATCTAAGGCAGGCCGGCTATATTGGATTATTAAATGCCGTCGAGAATTTTGATTTAAATCAGGGGGCCAAGTTTTCTACCTATGCCACCCATCTGATCAAGGGAGAGATCCGGCACCAGGTAAGGGATAATCAACCTTCCGTCCACATACCTCAGTGGGTGAAAAGATTAAACAAGAAAGTTAAAAAGGCGCAAGAGAAAGTTTATCAAAGGACGGGCGAATTCCCCACTGTAAAAGAGCTTTCCGATGAACTTAACATCGAAGAAGAGGGAATAAAAGAGGTTTTGAAAGCCAGGGATTCGATGACCTATGTCTCGATAGACAAGGAAAGACGAGAGTCCGACCCGCGCCCCGAATACATCGATTACGAGAAGATAAGAAGTAAACATAAAGAAGATCTTCCGCTGGAGTTTAAGGTGAGGATTGCGGATGCGATTGAAAAACTTACTGAGGTACAGCAGCAGGTGGTCAAGGGGTTATTTTACGAAGAACGGACACAGGAGGAAGTTGGTGAGGAAATAGGCTCTTCTCAGAGACAGGTATCTCGCATGAAATACCGGCTATTGGATGAGTTAAAGGAACATCTGGAAGAGGGGTCAGGAGAGGAAAAGGATAGTCAATAGGAACACCTATGGAAAAATTAGCCAAAAAACTTGCCGATATAGCGGAAATAAATGATCTCATCCAGAACCTTCAGGAATCGATGGAACTCTTTGAACGGGGAAGCCAGGAACTGGCTCTTGAAAAAATTGATGACGTAGTGGCCGGTCTGGAAGATTTAGAGGAAGAAGAGTTATCAGACCAAAAAGAAGTGGAGGCTAACCTCGACCAAGTTATGGATCATCTCGAGTGGATTAGAAAAAAAGCGGATGAGACCGGTGCGGGTGATTGAGTATATCTGGTGGGGCTAATTATTGGCTGAAACGTGCCTGGATAAATGGGCTGTCTTAAGAAACGGAGGGATAGTGTGATTGTGGAGTTCGATACTTATCCGGCAGGTAAGTCGAGTGGACTGGGAGAAGAAATTGCCAAGGTCAAAGAGATCATTGAAGCCAGCGGGCTGGATCATCAGCTTACAGCGATGGGAACAATCATCGAGGGCGACTGGGACGAAGTGATGAGTACGATAAAGAAATGTCACCACCGACTAAAACAGGATCACGAGAGGGTTGAGACACATATAAAGATAGACGACCATGCTGATAGGACCGGGAGGTTGAAAGGAAAGGTAGATTCAGTAAGGGAAAATCTGTAGTCTGGATTTTACTGCTGTAAAATGCCTGACAAAATGAAATTAATGGTTTCGATTTAATGGAGTATACTATAGGAGAACTGCCTCCGGGTGACCGCCCGAGGGAAAAGTTAAAAAAACATGGTCCCGGTTATCTGAGTGAATCCGAGCTTCTTGCCCTCGTGATTAGATCGGGAACAGAAGGGAAAAACGTACTGGAGGTTTCCAGGGAGGTTCTCAGAGACTTCGATTTGGACAACCTCTCTAATTCTACTATCCAGGAGCTGAAAAAATATAAAGGTATCGGAGAGGTTAAGGCCGGCCAGATCCTGGCTGTATTTGAGCTGGGAAAGAGGTTTGCTCGTGAGGAGGTATCTCCGGGCGAGAGAATCTTCGGCCTGGATGACGTAGTTGACCACCTGAATCCGGAGTTGAAAAAGTTAGAAAGGGAAGAGTTGAGGATACTCCATCTTAATAATTCCAACGAACTCCTGAGCGAAGAAACCGTTTTTCGGGGTTCCCTGAACGAGGTACATATTGAGCCGCGGGAGATCGCCAAAAGCTGTCTTAAAAACAATGCCAGCGGAGTCATTCTGGCACACAACCACCCGGGTGGGGATTCGGATCCCTCCGAGGCGGACATAGACGTAACCGAAAGGATCGGGGATTCACTTGAGACACTCGGTGTTAGTTTGGTTGACCACGTGATCGTCGGTAAATACGACGAAGTGAGTTTAAAAAGAAGAGGCTATATATAATTAGACCTCCATATTTTCTATCGAAAACTCTTCGGCGTTAAGTTCACTCACCATAGCGTCGCGGGTCTGATCGTCTACAGTGAAACATAGGACCTGCCATCCGCTGTCTATGAAAGCCTTTAACTGTTTAATTGCCTTCTTTTTTCTCTCTTTTTGGTAAAACAAATAAGGGTCGTCCAGTATAAGAAAGGCTGACTCCGGAACAATCCTCTCTACGAGTGCCAGTCGGGTGGAGTAAAACAGGTGCTTCCTGCCCCCGCTGCTGAGATCAGTCTCGGGATAAGTTAACCCGTTTTCATCAATTACGAACTGGTTGGTTTCGAAGTTAAACTGAAGTTTGAATCGATGACCCATGACTTCCCCGAAAAGCTCTTCCACGGTCCTGCCGACTCCTTTTCCGGATATATAACGATCCAGACTGTTCAGGTAGCTGCTGGAGACTTCATCAAAGGTTTTCCTGGCCAGGCTTCCTGCAATTCTATCCAGGGCAAATCTCCGCAAGTTTTCTTCGGCATCCATTTTTTTATGGAAAAGCTCCGCCGGGTTTTCCAGATCGACATTGAATTGGGATAACTTTCCTCTGAGGTCCTCTAGCTCTCTACGTTTTTCTCTTAGTTCCTTCCGCAACCTTTCAATTTCGCTCTTTAGTTCTTCCAGTTTGGTACCCAGTCCCTCGGCATCTCCTTCCGGGTCATCGAGAACCCCGGAGCCTTCCTTTGCCTCGATGCCTTTGTCCTTTCTGAGTTCATTTATCTTCTTTTCGGCGGAACCCATTAAGTCCTTCAGGTCGGAAGACTCAGTGTTTAGCTCGTTTGTCAGCACTGCCTTTGTCTCCTTTATTTGGCTTTCCAGATTGTTTTTCTCCTCGAGACGTTTTTGCAGGGTCGCTAGGTCGGGCAAGTTCGTTTTATCCCTTAGGTCGTTTAAGGTCTCCTTATTTCTTTTTTTCTGAACGTTTGCCTCCCCGATGCTCTCCTCGAGCTTCTTTGCCTCCGCTTTAAGATTCTCAATTTTTTCGGGTAGCCGTTCCTTCTCTTTCTCTAGCTCTTCCAGCTTTCTCTTGAGTTCACGTTTTTCCTTTTCTATGTTCTGAAAGTTATTTGTGTTTTTTATGTTTTGCTCGACCCGACCTGGTATCTCTTCGAGGATCTCCTCTATGTTTTCCACGTCGCTAAGGGGACGGTGAAAAAGATCCCCAAATTCGGCGTTGAAGTTTTTCCTTATCTCGTCTTTCAAGGAGTCGATTTTTCTGTTTAAATTGTCCAGACGGCCGATCCTTCTTTTCGTCAGAGCCAGAAGGCCGAGTCCGAGTAAAGAAATGAAAGCTACCGGCCAGGGTAGAACCACGGTCGCAGCGCCGCCGGCCACTATGAGTACGACGGAGATCCAGGTCAACAGGGACCCTTGTTGTTCCCAAAAAGTCAAGCCATGAAGTTTTTCCTCTTCTTTTGCCAACCTCTTGAGTGGCTCCCTGACTTCCCGTTTGAGGGATTCAATTGCTCCCCCCCTGGTTTCCTCAATTTTTTCAAGAATACTTTGCTCCCTTTCTTCCAGATTCTGGAGTCTTTCTCTGCGGGAGCGTATTTTTTCGTTCAGGTCGACGTTTAACAACTTTTCCTTCTCCTCTCGCTTACTTTTGACCGCTTTTTTCCTTTCCTCGAGTGTCTTTCCCTGGTAGTCCTTTTCGAGCAGCTTTTCCCGGGCCCTTTCGAGCTGTTCCTTTGCTTCTCTCCATTCCTCTTCGTCTTCGTTTGAAATCCTGGTGAACTCCTCTCTTTTTTTACTTAACCTCCGGAGTTTATCGACTTTTTCTTTGAGCTTTTTCGCCCGGACCAGATTAAGCTTCTGTTCGAGTTTCTTTTCCTTTTCAGTTTTTTCCTCTAGCTTTTTTTCCAGTCTGTCAATTTCAGACCTCTTTTCCTTGGCCAGGTGAAGTTTTTTCTCCGCGTTATGAAAATCATCCAGGAAAGGCACTATCTCTTCTTCTATTTTATTTTTTATTTTAGGGGGAGCGGTACCCTTTCGGTTGCTCCAGTTGTTCCCTTTTGTGATTCTGAATTCTTCCCTAAGGTCCTTATCTATAAGGTCTACTTTTTCCGTCCCTACACCCGATATCAGCGATGCTGCCGCGTTGAAGACGGACCTCCGATCCCAGCTGCCAGTCACAAGTCGATTATCACCCTCTCTGATACAAAGCAAGCGGAAGAGAGCTTCTTCTGCCCAACCAAAGAGATCCTTAAGTTCGTTGTTTGAATCCTCGGTTCCGAAGAGAAAGTTCCTCCCGTCTTTTTCTATCTCTATGGTTATAGACCTGGATTTTTCAGAACTATCGGTGGTGAAACGTTGGTAATCCTCGAAAAGTTTGGATCCTTCCTGGGGGATGAATAGTTGGCGGACCAGAACGTCAACTAGAGAGGTTTTACCTGTCATATTGTCGTCGTAAACTACCCCGACCTCCGGAACGTCCCAATTTATAACCCCAAGTGGCCCGTAATTATCTACGCTGATTTGTGTTATCTTCATCGTTAAAAGTCACCAACACTTGTCGAAAAATCTCACTCCGGAGGTACTTAGCTGTAATTTATCTAGTCAAGCCTGTCTGAAAAAACCTGTAAGCTCCCTTCAAGTATTCTTCGTTTTATTTCATCGAATTCGTCGTTTATCAGGGATCTGAATATACTCAAGTATCGGCTCTCGTTAGAACTCAGAAAGCTCCCCGGGTTTACGTCTGATTTGTCCAGCTCCTCAATTTTTTTGATAAAGTTTGATACCAGTGGCTCGTCGAACCCTTCGGTAGCTACCAAATTCCAATCAAGCTGGATGTCGTTAAAGTCCCCCTCGAAATTATTCTTTACTTTATCAAGCTTCTCTTTGAGCTCCAGTTCATCTTTTGAAGAGACGAATCCTCTGATCTCCACGATGAGATAACAACGGGGGTCCCCGGGTACCTCGTTCAACAGTTCATGTAGTCTGTCCGGGGTCTCTTTCCCGTAGTTCGGGAGGGCAAATAACGACTCCTTTCGGTAATACCAGGAAGAATCCGCAGTAATTGGCTTTCTGTTGAATTCAAATTTACCCCCGTCTGAGAGAGTTAAAACCCAGTAAAACTTCTCCCCCAGTTCACTTTTACTTGTCGGAAGAAGAGAACCCGGGTATAAAAAATCCGTTTTCTCTCCCTGAAAGTGACTTGAACCGTGCCAGTGGCCCAGGATGACGCAATCGTAGTTCAAATCGTCAAAATCCCTTCGAAATATTAAGTGCTCGTTTTCCTCGTCCTGGCGATCAATTCCTTTAAAGATGTATTCCCGTTCCGGATCTATTAGGCTGCCGTGTGTGAGAAAGATAGAAGTAGTTCCGGTGGGCGGTGCCTCCGGAACATCTCTGAGATTGCCTTCCTCGTTTTCTCCGGGATGATAACCCCGCCCCGTAATAATTACCTTTTGCCCTTCTGCGGAAAGCGTAACCTTCTCGTTTCTGTCATCGAGTATGCTGGTTCTTTCGCCGAGAAAGGTTCGTGAAGTTAGCCCGGAATCGTGGTTACCCGGTACAGTGACAATCGGAAAATAGGTCCTTAAGTCCTTGAGTGTCGATAGAAATTCTCCCTTTAACACCCTAAAATCGTGGTTACTGTCGAATACGTCCCCACCAATCAACAAGCCGTCGGCATTCTCCTCGATTACCTGATTGAGCAACCAGCGAAAAATCTCCAGTCTTTCGGGTTCGCTTTCGGATAAGTGAAGATCGGCGGTAACGACTAATTTCATTGCTAAAACTACCCCGTATTTGATAAGTGGGTGGTAACGACCTGGCAATTATACCAGATCTCCTTCTCGAGCTAAATTGATTGTGAGAAACTCGGTAATTC
>JAGXLP010000105.1 GCA_018334615.1 Candidatus Bipolaricaulota bacterium | reverse complement strand
CACCCAGTTGAGTTTTATTACCTGGTCAATCGGGCGGTTTGTTCGGGATTTACTACCGGCCGGGCACGGGGACCTGGCCTAATAGTGGTAAAAGTGAAATTTCCTCGAAGGTGAAAGATCTGAGGAGAAGAATTTGTGAGCAATTCCGTGTATTCTAAGTTATACTTGGTACACTGGTTCGGAAATATACCGAGATTGATCTTAACAGTACGAATGAAGATTTCAAAGAATTTATTGCCAGATTGGCAAGGAGGTATTGGAGATGGATTTTAAAATTAGAGGAGATAATTTGCAGGTTCTGGAAGTAAATCTAGAAGCTGGGGATTCCATGTACACGGAAAGCGGTGGAATGTCCTGGATGTCGGAAAATGTTGAGATGAATACGAATACTCAAGGTGGGGTAATGAAGGGTATCGGCCGGATGTTTTCGGGTGAATCCCTATTTATGACGACTTATTCGGCAAAAAACGACGGTGAATCGATCGCGTTTTCCTCTGAATTTCCGGGGAAAATTGTTCACCGAGATCTGACTGGCGGGGAAGAAATCATAGCTCAACGGGATGCTTTCATGTGTGCAGCTTCATCAGTAGACATGGCGGTTCATCTTCGCAAAAAATTAGGGGCCGGTATGTTTGGTGGAGAGGGGTTTATAATGCAAAAGATTACCGGTCCTGGTGATGCCTTCTTCGAACTTGCGGGTGAGATCGTCGAAAGAGAACTAAAAGACGGAGAGACCCTAAAAGTTGATCCCGGACACGTCGGGCTTTTTGAAAAGTCGGTGGATATGGATATCAGCAGGGTTAAGGGAGTAAAGAACATGTTCTTTGGTGGAGAGGGGATGTTTTTGGCGACTCTTACCGGTCCCGGTAAAATATGGCTCCAGTCAATGCCCCTTATGAATTTAGCCGCAAAACTTAATCCTTATCTTTCAACCGGCGGCGATTAATAATTTCGAGTTTCTTTCACAGACCCCGTACCTTGACCCTGGTGCGGGGTTTTTGACTCAGTCTGAATTCTGGTATTTGAGGAAAGAAATATCGATTTCTTGCATTAGCTCGAGAGATTTATCACCAGACCAGAGATTGGTAAGTATATTTTTCTTTTCGGGGAAAAAGACCATTAGGTCGTACCGGCCTTCTTTGGCCTCCGTTATTATTTCCTCTTGAGTATTACCGATCCTGTACCTGTCTTCGGCATCCATGTCACGGTCGTTTAGTATATCACGGGCTATTTTGAGATATCTAAACTCCTCTCGGTCGTAATTTTTTATCGACTTCTTTAAGTAATCCTCTTCGCCAGAGAAGTACCCTTCGAACTTTTCGTCCTCGTCCGGGAGTACTGTTAGGAACGTGATTACCGGTTTAGTTCCTTCAACCAGATCGGCAAAATACGTTACAAGGCTAGCACAGCGATCTTCATCGTTTGGGACGTGAATCAGAAACTGTTCGCATTCTTTTAATTCCCCTTTGTGAACCAGGGTTGGAATTGGAGATTTTTGAACCAGTTCGTTGACGTGTGCCCCCAGTATAGTTCTCCGAAAACCGCCCCTGCCATGGGCTTCTAGCGACAACAGATCGTAAACCTCCCGGTCCAGCTGATTTAATACTTCTTTAACTGGATCGCCCGAGGAGATACGTGCAGAGACAGAAAATTTTGGACCAAGCTCTTCCAGTGTTGTTTTCGCCCGGGAAATGAGGGTTTCCGGATCCGGTGGTTCGTGTTCCTCCCTTTGTTTCCGGGCAAGCTCTCGTCTGGAGTCGTCGAGGATATCGGGAATATGTTCTTCCACACAAATCAGCTCAATTGTTCCTGTAAATTCGCCGAGCAAGCTTGCCAGAAAGTATAGTGCGGTCCTGTTGTCGGATCTTCTGAGATAATGCAATACCGAAAACTGGTTATTATTCATTTGCCTCACCCCCACCCCGATATCAATGGGGATATCGATACTATATTAAGCCTAAAAGAGCCCACCAGGTAAACACCACCAGAAATAAGATCAGAAAACTTGCAAGTGTAAGCCAGACTCCAGCGACCAGGAAATCTTTCGGTTTTACGTGACCCGTGGAGTATATTATGGCATTTGCCGGAGTCGCCAGCAGCAGTAAAAAGCCGAGTGAGGTAGAAATTGCTGTTAAGAGACCCATGAACAGAGGGTTTATGGACGCCAGTTCGGCAAGCTGTAATGTTATGGGTCCTACGACACTCGCCGTAGCTCCCGCACTCATCAAGTTGGTCATTATTATGCTAAGTATCGAGCTGGTAAGAGAGATTGGCACCAGCCCGCTTAGCCCCAGGCCATTCCGGACGAAAGAAAGAACCATATTTGCGATCCATTCCGCTGCCTGGGTGCTTTCCAGGACAGATCCAAGACTCAGCGCTCCCATGTAAATCAGGATGACACCCCAGTTGATGTTAGTGTGATAATCCTCCCATTTGACGATACCGAATACGAGGTACGAAATTGCGCCGATTAACGCAATGATCCCCAGGCCGATGGTTCTTCCCATCGTAATCCAGAGTACGACGATCATAACGAATATGGCTATTGTTAATCCAGTTTCACCCGTCATCTCTCTTTCTTCCAGTTCTGCTCGAAGCCCAGCCGTTGCCTCGGACAAATCTGTAATACTTGGTTGAAAGGTCCGATACAGTATCCAGGAAGTGACCGGTATGAGTAGTAGTGTGATCGGCAGCGAGTAAATAATCCACTGCCCGTAACCTATATTGATTCCGTGCATTCGCTCTAAGAAGCTGAGAATAATTATGTTTCGACCACCACCACTCGGGGCGTATAGGGCACCTATACTGGCTCCATAAGCTACGGAAAACAAGAGAAACTTGCTGAGACCTGCCACTGATTCGTCCGTCGACTCTTTCATGGTCTGGACAAGTGAGAGCACCATAGGTGTCATCACGGCTGCAACGACGTGTCCTGCAATAAAACCTGCCAGAAGAGCACAGCTGCTCACCAGGGCAAAGCTTATCCGTTTAGCGCTGCTTCCTAGCTTGTTGATCAGGAATAGGATTAGCCGTTGTCCCACGTCCTGGCTGGTTAAAGCTACTCCGATCATCAGGGCTCCCATGATAAAGAAGACGGCGTCGTGCATGAATGACCTTGCGACTTCATTGGGGGTACCGAGCCCCATTACCACCTGGTAAACTGCGATAAAGAGAATAGTCCCGGGGGCGGAGATAGGTTCCGCGATAAACAATATGACCACCGCTGCCAGGAGAGCAAGTGCCCTGTGACCCTCGGCAGGTAAACCTTCAGGGGTAGGGATAGAGAGGATGAGGATGACAAGCAGCGTGGTTAACAGGAACCAGGTCCAGCGGGACTGTAACCACTTTCGTAACTCCTTCATCTACTTCCTCCTTGATTCCTTTTTGGTAAAAATTTCTCAACCGGTCAGAGGCAACTTGCTGGGCCACATTTCTGGCGAGTTATATATTAAGGTAAGAATTTATAACTCGATAATTCCTTCAGAATATACTTTAAGAAATACAAGGCGACCGATCAAGAAACCGAAACGTGTCTTACGCAAATAATCGCAGAATTGGCTCACTATTGCTCGTGCCTGGAAGAACCTCTCGAGCCCTGTCCGGGAATATCCGCAGCTGATTATGGGAATCATTTAAGCGGTAAAAAAGTGGGGTGGGGGATCGATAGTTTAAAAGATAAATGGATAATACAGCGGAATGGGCGTGATCGGCTGCACGAGTCCTGGGTAATTTGAACGACGACGTCGAGTGGAACCATTGGTTGTTATCTACACGGTTTTTTCTCTCATAATCCTTTTCGGGTCGAATCCTGGGAGTCAAACCTTTTGAAAATTCTAGTCTGAACTCCTCTTCTGGAAGTTAAGTGAAACAAATTGGGGGATATAGAGTTCTGAGTACTTTTTCTTCCCGATGTAGTCACCCAGCTTATTGGTTAAACCTTGAACGAATGGATTTAAATTGATGTTATAGGTTAATACTATCTCGCTCTCCTCTTCTGCCAGCTCGGGATGAGACTTAGCCGCGTAAGCGGAAAATACGTGTTTTCCTCCGTTGGTCTTTTCCGTGCTCCAGGGTGAAGGTATCGTATATACCGCTCCCCGATGCCTCCAGGGACCGGTGATCCTTTCCGCCGTGTAAAGGTGGATGTCGAAGCTAAATGGAGGAATTTGGAGGCAATACCAGCCAAAGAAGGGGTTATACTGGATTGTGGTTTCCGAAGTTCCGGGAAGACCCTCAATTGGGTCGGGAGGTAGGCCGGAACTCAATTTCCCGTCCGCGAAGTTAAGTCGTTTATTCCAGGCTCCCTCCTTTGTATCCGAGATGCGAATTTTTGCCAGAACGGTCTTCGAGGAAAAACCCTTGCCTTTCTGACCAAAGACGTAAATCCATTCATCCTTTTTAACTAACGCGTTCCCCCAGGTTATACCGTTTTTATTGGGTAAAAATTCACCCTGATAGCTCCACTCTCCAGGAGGGTCCATGGGATTCTCAACGGTGAAGAACGTCGTACCGAGCACCTTAAACGTTTTAGTATCTCTAGTTGTTACCTTGCTTGCCGCCACCAGCAAGGAGGAATCAAGACTTGTCCCCACGAGTGGCCAGTAAAAAATATGG
>JAGXLP010000010.1 GCA_018334615.1 Candidatus Bipolaricaulota bacterium | reverse complement strand
GCCCCGCACCTTGTATGATGTAAACGATACCCCTTAGGCTAATACCCGGTTGTAGGAAAGAGCTACCCTAGCACCGTGAGGCTTTGACCTCTACACCAAGAATGCTCCTTCCTGCTCCCGGATAAGCCTTAATACGGTCTCTTGAGGCACAGACCTCTCATACGCAAGGCCAGGCTCATGGGAAGCCGGGAAGTCATCCTGCAATCAATATCAGACTATGGGAGGAGTCACAAACATGAGTACATATGTCGGCATCGATGTGGGTTCAGAGAAACATGCCGTCTACGCAATTGAGAAAGAGGAGGATGATCCGGTTTACAAAACTACGATCACCAATGACAAGGATGGCTTTGGGGAACTGGAGAAGTTCCTCTCAACCTGCGGGGAAAATATTCACCTTGGCCTGGAGGCTACCGGAAGCTACTGGAAGCCGGTATTTGACTACCTAATGGGCTTACGGGAGAAACTGGATATCACCCTCAGCCTAATCAACCCAAACGAGATCCACCAATTCAAGAGGATGAAATTATCCAAGGTAAAGACTGACTCAGCTGACGCCAAGGCAATTGCCAGATACGTCCTGAGGTTTAAGCCCCAGTCAACTCCGAGGACGAACAAGAGGTTGCGCAGTTTAAGGAGGCTCTGCCGGTATAGATCCTCCCGGGTAGAGGAGAAGACCAGATTAATCCAACAACTAGACCACGTACTGGTTGGAGTATTTCCCGAATACTCCGAGATTTTCGGCAAATTATCGGCGGTCAGTTCCCTTGCAATCTTAAGGGAGTACCCCGGGCCAAAAGAGATTGCCAAGCTGGAGGTAGACGAACTTGCCAGCTTGTGTTACGGCAAGATAAACCACAAGCTGGGAGAAGTGAAAGCAAAAAAGCTAATCGATCTGGCAAAAAACACCGTAGGAGAGGGCTACGGGCCTGAAATCGAGATAACTATAAGACACCTGGCCCAACAACTTTCATCAGTCAAGCGGGAGGTAGAAAATCTGGACAATAGAATAGAGGATAGTTTCAAGGAGATCGCTCCCAATAAATTAACTACCATAGACGGTATTGGCCCGGTAAATGCTGCCGTAATGACCACCGAAATATGGGACGTCAACAGGTTTGCCACCGCCACCAAGCTAAACGGCTACGTTGGTGCCTACCCGGAACTATCCGAGTCCGGAAATTACGAGGATCCCCATCCTGACATGACCAAGAAGGGTAATCCCAGGCTAAAATGTGCCGTATTTACCTCCACCATGTCCGCGGTTACATGTAACCCGGTCATTAAAAGACACTACGAGAAGCAACTGGCGAAAGGTAAGGACAGAATGGTGGCCCTTGGCTCCTGCATGAGAAAACTGGTTCATATCATCTACGGGATACTTACCTCGGGCGAAGAGTTCGATCCAAACTACGAGCAAGAGAGAAGTGAAAAAGAAGAAGGGAGAACCCGGAAGCCTCAATCTGGACGTTATCCAGAAGATGAGAGGTCATCCGAGTCCTCCCCCAAAACCAATAATGGTGAAAAGATTCCAAATTATCAACTTGCTGGAGGTGAGACTTGACTTTACCCCATAGTCTCTTGGTGCGGGGTAATTGACCCTCCCTGGTCGGAGAATGGTGAAGAACATTACTCTGGCAGGAGTGTTTGTTCTACTTTCCTTTCTCCGTATAATCTAAGCTATAGGATATCAATTATAATGAGAAATGGCGTTAATTTATCCCGACTCTTTTTTCTTGTGTTTTTATTTCTCCTTTTTTGCTTAATCTGTAACCCCGGAAAAGGCCCGGAAGCAACGGAGAGCGATCAACTTCGGGAACTCATAGACCGGGCGGACGAAGCTGCAAGTAAAGCAAGGAACGAATTAAGGACGAAAGATCAACTCGAGAAGGCAATCCGTATCTATAAAAGGGTGTTGAAGCTTGACCCCGGTAACGCACATGCTTTGAATAGACTTTCCCTGGGTTACTTTGCCCTGGCGGAAGCTTACCTGGATTCGAAAAAGGAAGAGACATCCGCGTACGATACCGGATACAACTACGGGTTAAAAAGCCTCCGGACCAACGAGGATTTTGATGATCTATATGAGAAAAAAGGTTTTAGGGCTCTAAAGGAGTTGCCGGAATCTGTTGTTGACGTAGAGGGGCTTTTTTGGATCGGAGCGAATTTGGGTCGTCTGTCGGAAAGGAAGGGAGCGTTAAATTCTCTGGGCAATTTGTCCGCACTTGTCTCGGTAAATCGCCGAGTTCTCGAGCTGGATGAGGAATACCTGGGTGGTGGGGCGCACAGAGCCCTCGGTTCCATCGCAGGTGAGATATTGGGCCATCCGTTTTCTTTTTTGATTCCTAAACACGATCTTTCCTGGGAGGGTGCCCGTAACCACTTTGAACGAGCAATCGAAATTGCCCCTGAGTGTCTGGAAAATTACTTTTCCTACGCCAAATACTATGCCCTCAAAAAAGGAGAAGAAGGCCGCGCCCGAGAACTAATTGATAAAGTTCTTTCACGCCCAACTGAGGAAGGTTACCCTCTTATCAATTCCATAGCCAAAGACAAAGCCAGAGCCCTTAAAAGCGAAAAATTTGAGGATAGTTAGGGTACCCCCTCCAGTCTTGAAATCCGGGAGGTTGTCTTCTCTCTTGCGCGGCTAATGCGGTGTTGAACGAATTCGAAGCGGGCTGTAAACTTATATGCTTGATTTGAATGAATCTTTAACTTTCTTTAGATAGTTATCGGGTTGTACTCCTCCGGCGGAAGTTAGCTCAGTACTCGGCTAGGCCAAGATTCCTTAACTTCCGGGAGTCTTATCTTTTTGGTCTTCTCTAAGCTGTACCGGGTAGAAGAGTGCAAAGTTCAGAGAGGATATGTTTTTTACAGGTATTGTCGATTTGCCGGAGCTAGAGAACTCCGGCTTGTTTAAAGGTTTGACCAATAAGTTTAACTTCAGAGGTGGAATCAGTGGAGCTAATATTAACTGAAGAGGTAGAGAGACTAGGAGAAGTAGGGGAAGTTGTAGAAGTTGCCGACGGTTACGGAAGGAACTATCTGTTACCAAAAGGGCTGGCAGTTGAACCCACGCCGGGCAATCGAAAACGCTACGAGAAAGTTCGAAAAGAGATAAGCCAGCAAAAGGAAGAAAGAAGAGAACGAGCAAGAGAAAGAGCTGATGATCTTGACGGTCTGGAGCTGAATTTTATCCGAAAGGCCCAGGAAGAACGTCACCTTTACGGCTCTGTTAGAAAGGGTGATATCGTCGATGCGATAAAGGAACAGGTCGGAATTGAACTCACCCCGGAGAACGTAGGCCTTGATTCTCCAATCGAAGAACTGGGTCAGTTCGGCGTAGAGATAAACTTGTACGAAGACATCCACGCCAACATCAAGGTCAACGTCGCGGAAGAAGAGGAAGAAGGTGAAGAGGAAGACGAATGACCTTTCAGGTTCGGAGAAGTTTGAATAACTTTCCGGCAGGCCTCCACTGGAGTAACTAATAAATGGATTCCGGGACTACCAGGGCGATAGTGCTGGCAGTATTTGCTATAGCTGTGGCTTCCGCCGTTCTGTTAACCGGCGGAGGTCCAACTGTATTCCTGAACGGGGAAAGGCTTGAAGGACTCGAGGTCATAAGTACTCCCCGGGGTCACAGTGTTCCGCTGAAAGAGGCGATTCGGCTGTTTGGTGCTGGTGTTAAGTCCGATCAAAATGGTGGTTTTCTTGTGGAGGGGGGTAAGACGGATTCGTCTTACATAAGTGCCGGTGAACTTACAAAATCCGGGAACCGATATTTTGTTGACCTGCGGACTTTAATTCAAAACCTGGGGGGGAAGGTGGGTGGAGATGACAAAAGGATCAGTGTGGAACTTCCCCCTTCAAAGCTGGTTTCAGCCTCAGCCAGACCAGGTGAAATTTCCTTACGTTTTGAAAAGTATGCTTCTTTTTCCCGGACCACCCGGGGGAGTAACGGGGTTGAATTTAAGTTTTTTAATGTCGAAAAGGGTAATCTACGCGAAGTAATAGAACTCCCTAAAGATTATTCTTACGTGAAAGCTGCCAGGTTGCTCGAGCGCAGAGACGGCCAGCTGATTTTACACCTGGAATATAGGGAAGGTATGTCCCCTGCGGTAAAGACAACCAGAGGAGAGTCCGGGTTCCACTTTAACGTAGAACTTAAGCCGCCTGAAAAGGATGGTGATTTGCCTGCTCCCCTGAAGCCAGGGCGCGGGGAATTTTCCTATAACCGGACCCAATTGTGGGCGGCCGGCAGTAGCCACACAATTCATTACCTGGCAGTATCTGGGTGGAGAGAGAATTACCGTTTGTTGCCCGTGATTCCGGAAGGAGAAGTTTGCAGGGGTGCCAAGTTGCCCGAAATGGTTCGAGACAACTTTGGCGTTGCCGGCATCAATGCAAATTTTTTCGATACTTCTAGTTACACTCCTATAGGTCTTCTAATAAAGGATGGCAAATTGCTGTCACGGGATTGGGGCAACCGTGCAGCGGTTGGTATAGATTATTTCGGTCGGTTGAAGTTTTTCCGCCCGAAGGTTGATTTGTTTTTAAGCACGCCGATTGAGAAAATTACCATCCAGGGCCTAAATCGCCCTCTGGGAGATGACGATTTGGTGGCATATACGGCCGAATATGGGAAGAGATTAACCGTTAAAGGTTCGTCAATCTTCCTTACCCTGAATGACGGAAAAGTCCTCTCGAGATCTTCCCGCCCTCCTGTTTATATTGGTCCCGAACAGACGGTTGTGGTAGCTACCGGCGATAAGTTGAAAGAGATTCAGGGAATAAATCGGGGGGACTCGGCTAAATACGAGTGGAGCATGGAACCGTTTGTTCCCCTGTTGACGGGAGCGGTTAGCGCCGGACCGTTGTTGGTTAAGAACGGTGAGAACGTGTTGGATCTTGCTGAGGAGAATTTTACCAAAGGGAGCAATTTAGTCCGATCTCGGGCAAGACGGTCGGTTCTCGCCACCACGGCAGACGGTAATTTACTGTTCATAGTGGTTTCCGATGGAGGTATAGGGCTTGAGGATCTGCCGAGTTTGTTGCTGAAGTCCGGTCTAAATATAGAAAATGCAATAGCGTTCGACGGCGGATCGTCGGCCGGGGTTATCTACCGGGATGGGGTGAATTATCGATCCGTGGGCGGAAATAGGAGGATTCCCGTCGGACTGGTACTTGTCTCCAAGTCTCAATGAAACGGTTTGCCAGGGACATAGTTATAATTGCTGCGGCTACGGCAGTATCACGAGTTTTTGGGCTGTTCAGGGACGTTGTTATCGCGGATAAATTTGGAGCCGGGGAGGCCTACGACGCCTACTTGATCGCCTTCTTTGTTCCCCATTTTCTCCGGCGGTTACTCGCGGAGGGAGCGCTGGCTCTATCTTTTATTCCCATCTATACTGATTATCTCCAGAGTGATCCGGGTGAAGCGAGAAAGCTCGCCTCGAACGCGATAAATCTGTCTCTCTTTGCTTTCCCGGTTATAGTGATTGCGGGAATATTTCTTGCTCCCTACTTCATTCCTTTTCTTGCCTCGGGATTTTCTCCCTCACAGCAGGAACTTACTGTAGAGCTGACCCGCGTTATATTTCCGTTTATCGGGATTATTGGAATAGCGGCGCTTTTTATGGGGATTTTAAAATCCAAGAAGACTTTCTTCCCTCCGGCGTTTGCTCCGGTTTTCTTTAATGTCGGGGTAATTATCGGTGCCTTGATCCTGGGGAATTTTTTCTCTCGTCCGATATTTGGCCTGGCTGTGGGTGTCCTGTTGGGAGGAGTGGGGCAACTCGGGTTTCAACTTCCTTTTTTGAAGAGAGATGGCTTCAGGTGGTCAGCCAACCTGTTTCCCTTGCATCCGGGTATGAAGCGTGCCCTAAGGTTAATGACACCTGTTGTTATCGGTTTGATTGCCATGCAGGTGAACGTTATGGTTGACAACAAACTGGCTTCTCACCTTGTTCCGGGTTCAGTTTCTTCGCTTCAGTATGCAACCAGACTTTACCAGTTACCACTCGGTCTTTTCGCGATTGCGATATCTACTGCGATTTTGCCCAGGCTATCTGGTCTCTGGGCTTCCGATCAAAAGTCGGACTATGCCGACATGTTAAATCGAGGAATGAAGTTTTCATTGTTGATCGTGGTTCCGGCTACGGTTGGTCTATTTCTCCTTGGTAAGCCAATAGTGGAGTTGTTGTTCGAGCATCGAAATTTCGTTCCCTCTGATACAGCTCGTACGGTTCACGTATTGCATTTGTACTTAGTTGGACTGGTGGGCTACAGCCTGGTAACCCTGTTTTCTCGGGCATTTTACTCCGTCAAAGACACGATGACGCCCGTATTTGTGAGTTTGATTGCAGTTGCCGTCAACGTGGGTCTGGACCTGACTTTGGTTGGTCCAATGAAAGTCGGTGGATTAGCGTTGGCTACGGGCATAAGCGGCATAGTAAATGGTGGGCTTCTTTTGGTTGTTTTTGGCGTGAAGACCGGGATTAAAGGTTTTTTGCCGAAAGGAAATTTTGTAATTCGGCTACTTGCTTCGGTCGTCGTTATGGGATCCGTTGTCTTTGGGGTGAGGGAGTTTATTCCGTTTCAGAGCAACTTTATTCTCGTACCTTTGGGAGTGATTGTTGGGACTGTTAGCTATTTTGGTGCGGGATTCCTTCTCGGACTAAAAGATACCTTTTTGGAAGAAATTACTGGTCTGGGGGATTGAGAAGATTGCGTTGGGGGTATTGACCATCAATTTTTCCCTTCAATCAGGAGGAGCCAGCAGTGCCTACCTCCGCTGTATATCGCCGGGGGTCGTTATAAGGGATTCAATATTCTCTGCCGGTTGGCCGGACTCGTCGTCCGGGAGATCGTAATCTTGCTTCACTCTTCCCACTATTCCCTGAACCAGGCGGCGAGAATCATCGGAAAATGACTCAGCTATGGGAATTAACCTCGAGGTAGCTTGTTTTAGGGTTGACCGAGAGACCTTCTCTTTATCTATTAAAGGCTTTAGTTCCTCATGGGCAAAGTCGGCGAAGTCGGAGGGAGAGCCGGGCAACTCTATTGTCTTAAGTTGGTTTTCGAGACCCTGTAATCCTCTAATTATCTGCTGATCCGTGAGAGTAGTGTCTTCGACGTACCGGTAGTAAATCAGGGTCTCCAGTATCCCGATTGCTTCTATCAGGTTTCTATCTTTATCTTTTAAAATGTCCTCGTTCTTTTCCACCCATGTTTCCCTGTAGGATTCCGCCTGTTTACTCTGCTGGAAATTTTCGTGCTTCTGGAAATATCGACAATCTGGAGGGCAACTTATGTTGACACCCCGATGTTCCCCACAGCATCTACTACATATCTTGCCACCCAGGGCGGGGCACTCCCTCTTTCCTTTTTTCTTACCACAGTACGCACATTTTTCTGACACCACTCTACCGCCCTCCAAGTTTACCTTCGTTCACTAGTTGATTGACTTTTTTTCTTGCCCACTTGTCAGTTTGTTTCAGGTTTTCTAATGTTGGATTCTCAGTGGGGTTAAGGTTCTTGAGGACCTGCTTCAGCCCTCTTGCAATATCGCCAAATTTGATTTTTTTATCGAGGAAGAGATCAATTAATGCCTCGTCGGCTCCGTTTACGGCGGTGGGCCTATCTCCTCCGTCTTTTCCCGCCTGGACAACAATTTCGAAAGCAGGATATCTTTCAGGGTCCAAATCTTTGAATTCCAGCCTGGCCAGGTTTACCAGATTTGTTCGCTCGTAATCGTTCTTTAGACGTTTGGGATAGGTTAGGGCGTATTGGATAGGGACCTTCATGTCGGGTTCTCCAAGTTCCGCAACCATAGAGCCATCTCTATACTGGACCAAAGAATGGACGACGGATTGGGGGTGAACGACCGTGTCTATCTGCTCGTAAGGTAAGCCGAACAGCCAGTGGGCTTCGATTACCTCAAGCCCTTTATTTACCATCGAGGCTGAATCGCAGGTGATTCTACTTCCCATATCCCAATTTGGATGGTCGAGTGCCTCTTCCGGGCCAGCTTCGGGGATTGCTTCTAAAGGTGTGGAGAGAAATGGGCCACCTGAAGCGGTAATGATGAGTTCTTCTACCTCTTCTTTTTCTCCCGCCTGTAATGCCTGGAAGATTGCATTGTGTTCGCTGTCCACGGGGATTACCGAAGTTTTGCAACCTTGTAACTTCTCATCCACCAATGAACCGCCAACAACCAGTGATTCCTTATTGGCGAGCAGGATTTCGTCCGCGTTTCCTATTGCTTTTAGCGTTGGTTCCAGTCCCACAAAACCGACCAGCGCGTTTATCACTTTATCCGCTTGACCTAAACTTGCGAGCCGATCTAGGCCTTCTCGGCCCGTCCCGATTTCTACTTCTCGGGAGATTTTTCTGGATAGAATTTCCCTTTCTTTGTTGCTTTTTACGGAAACTACCTTGGGATGAAACTTTTTCACCTGACTGGCAAGCAGTTCCACGTTGGTTCCACAGCCAAGTCCTAGAACGTTAAAGCTTTCTTGACCGGAATTTTCGAGAGAGGAAAGGACTTCAAGCGTCTGGGTACCGATCGAGCCCGTAGAGCCAAGTATGACAACGTCTTTAGCCATGGTAGTGAAGCCCTAAGTAACGCTAGCTGGTAAAGCAGCTTGGTCGAGAATATCTTCCAGTTGATCTCCTTCCAGTTCCTCTACTTCAATTAGTTCTTCTGCTAGCTTTTTTAGGACCTCTTTATTTTGAGTAAGGATGTTTTCAGCCTTGCTGTGACAGCTTTCGACGATCTTACGGATTTCCTTGTCGACCATGGAGGAGACCTCTTCCGAGTGTTCGTTGCTCTTAACTATTTCCTCGCCGAGAAAGACATTGCCGTTTTCTCGCCCCAGGTTTATCGGGCCGAGTTTTTCACTCATTCCGTATTGTACAACCATTCGCTTGGCGATGTCAGTCACTTTTTTGAAGTCGTCCTGGGCACCTGTCGTAACCTCGTCGTAGATAAGTTCCTCTGCGGTCCTGCCACCAAGTAATGTGGTTAATTTATCCAGGAGTTCTGATTTTGAAACCAGGAATTTTTCCTCGAGCGGAAGCTGGAGAGTAAAACCAAGAGCTCCGTTGCTTCGAGGAACGATCGAAATCTTGTGTACGGGGTCCGCATTTGGTAGTAACTTACCAATGAGAGCATGACCGGATTCGTGGTAGGCGATCTTTTCTTTTTCGTCGTCGCTTATCGCCATACCCTTTCGCTGAACCCCGGCAATTACCCTGTCTATTGACTCTTCGAAGTCGGTCATTTCGACCTCGTCCTTCCCCCTTCGGCCAGCCAGTAGAGCCGCTTCGTTTGCCAGGTTCTCAAGGTCGGCGCCGACAAAACCGGGCGTTCTCCGGGCCAGTACCTCGAGGTCCACGTCTTCGGTTATCTGTTTGTTTTGAGTGTGCAACTCCAGAATTTCTTCTCTGCCTTTGATGTCAGGAGCTGGTACGGTTATCTTGCGATCGAACCTTCCCGGCCTTAACAGGGCGGGATCCAGTACGTCGGGACGGTTGGTGGCTGCGAGGATGATTACTCCTTCGTTGGGATCAAACCCGTCCATTTCCGAAAGGAGTTCGTTTAACGTCTGTTCCCTCTCGTCGTGGCCACCGCCGAGCCCGGCCCCGCGCTTCCTTCCTATAGCGTCCAGCTCGTCTATGAAAATTATCGATGGCGCGTTTTCCTTTGCCTGTTTAAACATGTTTCGGACTCTGGATGCACCGACACCGACAAACATTTCTACGAAGTTGGAGCCGCTTGTCTGGTAAAATGGGACCTCTGCTTCTCCGGCAATTGCTCGGGAAAGCAGAGTCTTTCCCGTCCCCGGGGGACCGACGAGGATCATCCCTTTTGGAACTTCCGCCCCTAGTTTCTTAAACCTCTGGGGATTTCTTAAGTATTCCACTATTTCTTCGACTTCCTCTTTGACTTCTTTCACTCCGGCGAAATCCTCAAACGATACGTCGGAAAACTCTTTGTTAACAAGGTTTGCCTGACTCTTTCCGAAATTAAGTGCGTTGTTGCCCTGCATTCTCCGCATCATAAAGACCCACAGGCCGATTATGAGTAGCACGGGCAGCAGGGAAATGAGCAGGGAGAAGAACCAGTTTCCCTCGGAGGCTTCTTTTATCGTTATTTCGACATTATTATTCCTTAACTTCTCCAGGTAGGCGGCCGGGTCCGTAGGTCCTCTTGAGGTGAATTCTCTACCCCTATCGTCCACCCCTTTTATTGATCCCCCTTTGATTGTGACACTGGCCACCTCGCCGCTTTCCACCCGACTGATAAAATCGCTATAACTGAGCTCGCTCTGGTTGGAGGGAGCGTTAAACAGGGTTTGAAAAAGGATTAACGATATAATAATTGCACCGACGATTAAAGCTATATTGCGAAAGTTGTTATTGTTATTGGGGAAATTTAACTGGTCCCCGTCGTCTTTGTCTCCATCCTTGTCGGGCTGGTCAAAATCACGATTAAATTCGTTATCCTCGTTCAATTATACTCACCTCTTAACTCAGGAATTTTACGATAGGGATTGATTATTCTCAAGTTCAGAGAAAGTTGAATCACCCTGACGGATTATCCTTACAAATCCGGTTAGGTGGGGAATTCGGTTGTGGTAACGGAACGGATTGGCAGTCCCGAGGGGATTCGAACCCCTGTCGCCGGGATGAGAACCCGATATCCTGGGCCACTAGACGACGGGACCGGGTATTTTGCTGCTGGCTGGGAGAGGAGGACTCGAACCTCCACTAGCAGGTCCAGAACCTGCCGTCCTACCATTAGACGATCTCCCAAAATCCTTATAATTATACGGAAGTTGGTTGCCAGTTCAATAGAAGTGGATTTGAGCGAAACTTTTTTAATTAATTAAGGTGTTGTTAAGGTATATTGGGGTAGAGGATATGGAAGCAATAAAATTACAACAGTTAGTCACCAAATATTTTGTCAAATCCTTCTCCTTAACCTATAATTTAAAAACACTATAAAATATATGTGGGGTATCGGACATGGAAAAAGTTTTGGGCCCGGTAGTTGCGGGTAAATTCTATCCAGAAGAACGGAAAGAGTTGATAGAGCGAATTGAAGAGTGCTACAGGCACCAGTTCGGTCCGGGAAAGTTACCTGCTCGAACTAAAGAGGTTTATTCAAATCCTGTCGGGCTTATTGCTCCCCATGCTGGATACCGTTTTTCCGGACCTATAGCGGCACAGGCTTATCACTGGCTGGCGGAATTGGGCAGGCTGGAAGCAGTGGTAGTTGTGGGGACAAATCATTCAGGCATGGGGCCTTCCGCTTCCATAATTGACGGGGGCGAGTGGGTAACTCCGCTGGGTACCCTTGAAATTGACCGCGACCTGGCCGGGAATATTTTGGAAGCCAGCGAAAAGCTGGAGAGGGATTATGCAACTTTTTCTAGGGAACATTCCATTGAGGTTCAATTGCCTTTCCTTCAGCATTTATGGGGAAGTGACTTTTCCTTTGTCCCTATTTGCCTGAAAGATCAGAGGAGAAGCATTGCTGAGGACGTCTCAGCTGCCCTGACGGAGGCAACTCCGCCCGGGACTTTGTTGATTGCCAGTACCGATTTTTCTCACTATGAACTCCAGGAGGTAGCGGAGGAGAAGGACGAGCGAGCGATAAAGTCCATAATGGATGGTGACTTGAGTAAATTATACGATGATATCTCGGAGTACGGGATCTCTATTTGCGGATATGGAGCGATTGCTGTTTTGCTAAGTTATGCCCGGAAAAAGGATCTCGAACCTCATAGGCTGAAGTACGCAACTTCCGGAGAAGTATCCGGTTACGGACGGGAGGTCGTGGGTTACAGTGCCATCGGGTTTAGCTGAAGAGAAGTCCCTCTATTCGATGACCGGTTACGGGGAAGGTAAAGCAGAACGTAATGGTAAGGCTATAGACATAGTGGTTCGTACCTATAACCATGACGGAATTTCTGTAAGAGTTCGGGGACTTGAGGAAGACCAATCTACCGCCCATAAAGCGGAAAAGTTTGTGAAGGAATCGTTCCAGCGAGGAAGGGTTGAGGTAAAAGTAAAACCCGAGGAATCGGTAGGTTTAGCTCCGGAATCGCTAGACTTAGAGTCAATAAGGAAAAGCTTTGAAGGCCTTTCCAGGTTGACCGAAGAGCTGGGAATTACTGAAGGTCCTGCCCTTGATGACCTCGTTAATTTGGACCTGCTAGAAACGGAAGCCCCGTACAAAGGCGCCTGGCCAACCGTCAAGTCCGCACTGGAGGAAGCTCTTCGTGAGACACGAGAGGCCCAAAAAGAGGAAGGGGCGGCAATTAAGTCCGACCTAATGAATTACCTGGAAGAGATAGCTAATCTTCTTTCGGAAGCCGAAGAGAGGGTTCCCGAAGTGGTGTCTAGCTACAGGGAAGATTTAAAAAAAAGGGTTGAGAAACTGCTTGGCGGCGGGGTTGAGCTGGAAGAAGGGGAACTGGAGAAAGAGATAGCGATGTTTGCGGATAAGGTTGACGTAAATGAGGAAATATCCCGGGCGAGGACGCACATAACTACCGCTCGGAATTCTCTGGAGGAAGGGGGAGCGGTAGGGAAAAAGCTGAAATTCACCTTCCAGGAACTTCAGAGGGAAATAAATACGCTGGGTGCAAAATCCAAGGACGGGAAAATCCAGTCGCAGGTAATAGACATGAAGATGGCGCTGGAAAAATGTAAGGAACAAGCAAGAAATCTCGGTTGACTCTTCAGATTCCTTCCATCCTTTTGGGCATGTGAGTGTTTGATCCAGACAAGGTAGGTAAAATTGGTGCCTGGAGATGAGCTGTCTCAAGCGAGAGAATCGCTCAACTGATGTTATAACTGTTGTCAGGGATCACGATGAATATAAATGGATTATATGAAGATTACAGGCGCGAGGGAATATTTTTCGTTGTCACCGGACCCTCTGGGGTTGGAAAGACGACTCTTATGGAAAAACTTCTAGGACGGGACGAGGGTCTGTCTTACTCTGTTTCCCACACTACAAGAAAACAGAGACCTAACGAGACGGACGGGGAGGATTATTACTTCGTCGGAGAGAAGGAGTTTTTCAGGATAAAGGACGACGGTGGTTTTTTGGAGTGGGCAGAGATCTACGGGGATTACTACGGAACCTCCAGGGGCGAGATCGAAAGGATAAGGGCGAGCGGTTTGGATCCATTTTTAGATATAGACGTTCAGGGGGCTGAACAGGTTCGAAACAACTCTGCAGTGGATGCCGTTTTTATCTTTATTGCCCCGCCTTCGCTGAAAGAGCTCGAAACCAGGATCGACAATAGGGGAGCAGAAGGTTCCGAGTCCAGGAAGAAACGATTAAACCTTGCCCGGGATGAGCTAACCCGGATTCCGGATTTCGACTACCTGATAGTGAACCAGGACCTGGAGCAGGCTACTGACGATTTAGAGTCGGTAATCCGGGCCGAAAGAATAAAGATATAGTTTCATTTTGGGGTGTAGATTGGCTATTCAGGGTCTCGGTATCGACATAGTCTCGGTCTCCCGAATAGAGGGGATGGTTGAAACGTGGGGGGAGGATTTTCTTGATCGTGTTTTTGCCGGGAGTGAATTAGATTACTGTCTGTCAAAACGGAGGAAATACGAACATCTGGCCGGTAGGTTTGCCGCTAAAGAGGCCGTTATCAAGGCTACCGGAAGAAAGCTTCCCTGGAAATCGATAGAGGTTTTATCGGAGAAAGACGGCAGCCCCTCGGTTCGACTCTCCCTAGACTGCCAAACAGCGATTCGCTCTGAGGCGAACCTGTTTGTATCTATAACCCACCAGGAGGATTTTGCCCTTGCCGTTGCTGTTCATGAAGAATCGTAGAATGGAATGGTGTGACGGCCTCAAGGATTAGTTTCCCGGTCTGAGGAAATTAATTTACACTTTACGTTCTTCCCCTTTTATCAGCCTTGCTATGTTTCCCCTATGAGTGAAATAAATCAGTACCGTAAGGGCCACGACCCCCCACAGTACAATTGATAATCCATCAAAAAAGTAGAATACAACCGGGGTCGAGGAAATTGCTACCAGAGAGCTTAGCCCGGCGATATTCCAAACCAAAAAGACTACTACCCAGAGAAGAACGAACACAACCCCTGCCTGCCAGGAGAGAAAGCTAATTACACCCAGGGAAGTGGCGACGCCTTTTCCTCCGGAAAAACAAAAGAAAGGGTTGGCTATATGGCCTATGATCGCTAAAAACCCCAGTATTAGCGGAAGCCCCAGTTGTTGAAGTAGTAAAACTGAGATAATTCCTTTTCCTGTATCTAGGGCCAGTGCGGATATCCCGTAACCTTTGCCGCAAACCCGGGAGACGTTAGAGGCCCCGGGGTTACCGGAGCCGTGTTGTCTAATGTCGATGTCCAGGAGTATCTTTGGAATCAGATAACTAAAGGGTATAGCACCGATAAGATAGGACACCAAAGCAAATACGAGGAGTAAGGGTAAAGTGCCGGACATTCCGGGATTTTAAAATCCCTTTTCTTCGAGGTGTTCCCTCATTGAGATCGTCTCATGGCCGTTTTCTTCTTCTGAATCGCTGTCCTGAGTTGTCTTAGAATCTTCCTCTTCGAGAATTCTGATCGAAAGACGAACCTGTCTCTTCTCGTCGTTGATCCCGATTATCTTTGCTTCTACCGTCTCTCCGACCTCCAGAATATCCTGTGGCGTCGAAACTTTGTCCGTTGAAATTTCTGAGACGTGAATCAACCCTTCGACATCATCCGTTATCTGGATAAACGCTCCGAAGTCTTTGATCTCAGATATCTCCCCTTTTACTTTTGAACCGACAGAATAAAGATCCTGGAATTCGTGCCAGGGGTCTTTTTGAGCTTGCTTGATACTGAGGCTAATTCGTCGGTCCTGTTTGTCGACATCCAGAACCTGGGTGTTTACCTCGTCACCTTCGGAAAGCATGTCGCTGGGGTGATTGACGTGATCCCACGAGAGTTCGGAAACGTGTACCAATCCCTCGACACCTTCCTCTAGTTGGACAAATGCACCGAAGTCCGTGACCTTGGTAACTTTACCGCTTATCTCCGTACCAGGTTCGTAGGATTCTTCAATTTTTTCCCAGGGATCCTCCTGAGCTTTTCTCGCGGAAAGGCTAATCCTCTGTTCCTCTTCGTCCACTTCAAGTACTTCTGCTTCAACGGTTTCTCCCACTTCAATAACTTCGTGTGGATCTTCCGGATAACCCCAGGAAAGCTCGGAAATATGGATTAAACCTTCTACGTCCTCTTCGAGTTTAATGAAGGCACCAAAATCGGTGATTGATACGACTTCTCCCTCGATAGTTTTTCCGGCGGGATAGCGTTCTGATACACCTTCCCACGGATTAGGAGTTAACCGTTTAATTGAAAGAGATATCTTTTCTTCTTCTCGATCCAGGTCAATTACCTTGACGTCGACCGTATCTCCTTCCTCGAACTCGTCCGGCGGGGCGGGTAGATCCTTCCAGCTAATCTCTGACCTATGAACTAACCCTTCAAAACCACCAATGTCAACGAACAATCCAAAATCGACCTTTGATTTTATCTCTCCCTCTATGGTCTGACCGGCTTCAAGTTCGTTGAATATTTCATCGATTTGTTTCTTCCGTTCTTCATTTAAGTATTCCCGACGCGAAACAACGATGTTGCGGTTTTTCCGGCTCAATTCCAATATCTTGAAGTTGAGATCCTTTCCTTTCAATTCGGAGATTACACTGGGCATATCCGAGCCAAGGTGAGAACCTGGAAGGAAAGCCTGAATTCCGTCGACGTTTACGTGGTAACCTGCACTCTTTACTTCTTCCGTTATCGTTCCGGTGATAGTTTCATCTTTTTTGAATGCTACCTCTAATTCGCCGATTTTCCGCTCGTAAGCGGCCTGCTTCTCCGAAACGTATACCGTTCCTTTTTCTTCGTCGATATAAGTTACCAGAACTTCCACCTCTTCATCCGGCTCAATTTCTTCCCGTTCTCTAAATGGGGAAAGTTCTGCCTTGGGTAGAATACCCTCAGACTTATATCCGATATCCACCAAAATGTCCTTGTCTTCAACCTGAACCACACTGCCGGTGATTGTATCTCCCCGACTGTACGTCCTGACATCGGTCTCGTCAAACGCTTCTTCCATCCTGATTTTTTCTTCCATCAAACGACCACCTATAATTTGATTTTTGAAAGTCTTACTTGCACTGTTTCTGCATCTTGAAACTATACTAATAAGTTATAATATAATAACCTTTCTAGTCCTTTGAATCAACAGTGGAAATAGGATAGAATGGTTTGTTCAAGCCACCCTTACGTAACAGATTCGGTCCTGTCCGTGATTGTGGCTCTTGGCCCTCCTGCTCGGGTCAAAGTTGATATATCTTTTCCATGAGCCTGGTGCTAAGTTCTTGATAGTCCAGATCGGTTTGACCGTTTGAAGAGCGCCTGGTTGAATCGAGTGAGGACTCTTTCAATTCTGCTAAATTGATCGGCTTTCCAATGATCAATTTGGCGGGAGTGAAAAAGAACGGAAATTCAAGCGGGCTTCGGCGTATGACAATCTTCAGCGGGAGGAATTTTCTATTTGTCTTCTCGGCCAATCTGATGGTACCGCTCTTTGGTGGGGCGTTTTCCGAAGTAGTTCCCTCCGGAAAGATACAGATTAATCCGTCCCGTTTGAATGCCTTGAGTATTTTTATGAGATCTTCTTTCCCAAAATTATCCCTGTCAATCGTTGTTGAAAATACTTTTACGGGCAATGACAACAGGGGATTTGTCAACAGCCCTTTCCTGGCGATAAAATGGATGTGATATCTTGGGCCAAAGCTTATACCAATGAGTGGGGGGTCCCAGTAACTATTGTGAGTTGAAACGATTAACAGGTCGTCCGTCTTATCAGGGATGTTTTCTTTTCCTTTAACCTCGAGTTTAAATAGTAGCTTCGCAAATATGTAGATAATCAGGAGCACGCTGATATAAGCCAATCTATGTAGTTTATCCAGTAGTTTTCTTATCAATCCGGATCAATCCTTCAAATAATCGCCGATCAAACTGGCTACCCGTTCCACCACTTTACTCTCATCGAGTGAGTTGGTGTTTAAAATTACTGCATCATCGGCGGGCCTCAGGGGGGAAATTTCTCTATTTTGATCCCTTTCGTCACGCTTCTTTATTCCGTTCTCAATATCTTTTAGAGGCCGATCGATTTGTAATTGTTTCTTTCTTCTTTTTGCCCTTTCCTTTGCCGATGCCGTCAGGAATATTTTTACCTCGGCATCCGGTAGAACCTCGGTCCCGATATCTCTCCCTTCCACGAGCACGTCTTGGTCTCTGGCAATCCGACTAATCCTGTCGTTTACCAGTGCTCTGATTTCCTTCTTTTTTGCCAGTTTTGATGCCTCTTCTGCAATTTCTTCCGAGGTTAGTTTTTTTGTAACCTCTTCCCCCCCTATGGTTAGTTCCAGATTACTGTCTCCTTCTGGGTTAAGCGCCAGAGAGCTGTAGTCCATCTGGTTAAGTTTCCCGTAGGCGAGGGCTCTATATAGCTGGCCGGATTGAATAAAAAGGAGAGAAAATCGGTCGGCGACCTTTTTCCCCACGCTCGTCTTTCCGACCCCGGCGGGGCCGTCTATGGTTACTTGCATTTTAATCTACCAAAACTTGCCGAGAGTGCCCCAGGGCACCCCCTGGGGGTGAATCGGCTGTTTTGAGTCCAGCA
>JAGXLP010000009.1 GCA_018334615.1 Candidatus Bipolaricaulota bacterium | reverse complement strand
TTTCAGATTGTTATTTTCCAACAAACATTCCTCCGCCGATTACCCCCGCTCAGATCACCACCGGATTCTGCATAGTCTGCCCTGATACGTTTTTTCTCCTTTGTAAACCTGATTGTAACTACATTCGGCAAACTTTACAAGATCAGGACCGAACTTCTCCTAAAAGAACGGTAGGTCATTATAAATATCCAGGGAAAAAGTATATCTGGGGCGTTTATCCTTTTGGGTGCAAACAATATAGAGTATCCGAAAGTCATCAGGTTTTCCCTGAGGGCAAATGGCGGTTCGCTAGTCCGTCAATTCGATCGCCTTACGCCCGGTAAATGCCCTGTACAGGATTTCAAACAGGAAGGAACCACCGATCATAGCAGCAAGTACGTAGAGATCGGTTATGTCACTTTCGCCGTGCCAGATCAGCGCCGCAAACGCCACGAAGCAGACGATTGCACCTAACAGTGAAATCCAGCGGTTGCTGTCGGTCTGTTCGTGCTTTCTGAAGTTCACGTAGTTGACCGCGGTAAAGATTAAGAGAAAACCAGCACTTCCCATCACGGAGATGCTGGAAACGTCGAGAATGTTAGCGAGAAGCAGGCTAAAACCGGCGGTAATGAATAAACCTTCTAGCGGTTTTTTCCATATTTTCTTTTCCAATATTTTGGGCATCTCTCCATCCTTGGCGACTATGTAGCTGACCCGGGCTGTAGAATAAAGGGTGGCGTTAATAGCCGAACTCGTGGATAGGAGGGCGGCGATGGCAATGACGATAAAGCCTAAATGCCCCATAACCGGCTCGGCTGCCGCGGCCAGCGCGTAGTCCTTGGCGCTAACGATCTGATTAACGGGAAGGTTGCCGACAGTGACGAAAGAAATCGCGATGTAAAGAACGATTACGAAAACGATCGCGAAGAGGAAGGCTCGCGGGAGGTTTTTCTTCGCGTTTTTAGTGTCCTTGGCCGCGTTTGCCATTAGTTCAAATCCTTCGTATCCAAGGAATATAATCATCCCCCCGGCCAGAAGGGTAGGGAACCCACTCCAGGCGGATGGTTCGAGCCGGGACATGGAGATATTTATCGAACCTATACCGACGAATGCTATCAGTATCGTCAGCTTGATCCCCACAATCCACTTCTCCGCCTCGCCAACGAGTTTTGCTCCCATAGTGTTCAGGAGGGTAAACCCAACGATCACCGCGGAGGTAAATACATGGTGCCATATCATTTGTGATCCTTCGGGAAAGAAACTGGCCGCGTAGCCACCAAAGGCGTAGGAATATAGAGCGAGCATGACCACGTAACTTACCCAGAGGAGGACGTTCAATCCACCTGTAAACCTTCCCCCGCCCAGTCCCTTTACGAGAAACTTGACCGTACCTCCCTGGCTGGGGAAGGTTACGGATAGGCGGGCATACGAGTAACTGGTCAGAAGGGCAACTATCCCGGCAATGGCGAATGCAATCGGCGTACCGCCCTGACCGAGTTTAACGGCAAGCCCCAGTACTGCAAAAATTCCACCGCCGACCATCCCACCAATTCCTATGGCCACAACTTCGCCAAACCCCATCTTTCCGTTTCCCTGCTTCGATTCTTTTGACATATAACCTCCTTTGGTTTACATATCAGTTCGAGAACGAAAATCCTTGACTAAAAAACCCCGAGTGGATAGAACCTTCAGCCTTTCTCTCCAAGCACCTTGACGGAATCGCCAAGGAAGTCCTCAATGTAAACTTTCTGAATGATGACGATTACGGTTATAGTCAGCGGCGTGGCGATAATGATACCAGATATACCCAGGAACAAGCCGATAAGTATCTGAGCCATTATCAAAACCACCGGTGGGAGGTCGACGGTTCTCTGCTGTATCAAGGGAGTTACAATATACCCCTCAAACAAGTGGACGATGACGAAGATAATTCCCACGGGAATCAGCAAGTAAACGTTGTGCAGGACGGCGACAAGCACGGCTGGAATAGCTGCGGCAATTGGTCCAAGGAAAGGTACGAATGTTAGCAATCCAGCTAACAGGGCCAGCGATAGAGTATTGGGCATACCCGCTATGAAAAACCCGATGCCCGTTAACAATCCCACACCCAGCATGGTGATGAACCTTCCCACAAGCCACAACCTTAACGCTCTGCCAATTGAACTTAGCGTGTCCCTGGCCTCTTTCCTTTTTTCCATAGGAAATAATTTGATTGCGCCTTTCAAATACAATGTGGGAGTTAGTGCCATGTAAATGCCAATCACGAGGATAATGGCAAGAGAAATGGCCTGCCCGAGCGTTTCCGAGAATAGCCCGGTCAGCTCCTTAAGCATACCCCCTCGCAAGGAGAAAAGCTTTTTTCTCTCCGAAGAAAGGTGAAGCAACGATTTTCCCCATTCGTGTTTCTTGAGTTCCTCCTGAAGGGTTTGCTCAGCCTTGGGAAGTTTTTTTATCATTTCCGAGAAATCTTGTACCGCTTCTCTTCCCATGAACCAGCCACCAAGCAGTGAAAGCACGAAAAGAGCCAGAATAGCTATCGTTACAGCCGAACGATAGGTCACGTTTATCTTGGATTTAACCAGAAAACCGAGCCCGCTGAGTAGAACCGAAACAATTACACCATAGAAGAGCATAAGAAGGACTTGAAAAATCGGCTGAATTATGTTTAGTACAATGACAAGCACAAACAGGCTTCCGAACAAAATTAGAAATGTCTTGAGAGATTTGAACTCGGAGAGAAACTCGTCGGTCATGGTATCCACATCCTTAGTTTTTTCTATTTTCTATTAGTATAAATCTATAGCTTTATAAATACACCCTTATAACATATTTACTACAATTTTGTCAAGTTACCCCGGGTTCCTAATTCTCAGAAGGGGATTCCGGGGCCAGCCCTTCGAACTTTCCCTGGGGGAAAAGGTGGTTGTCCCGCTGAGGATAGGGGATCTCGATGTTCTCTTTTCTGAACTTCTCGTCGATCTTTTCCCTGATGGAGTCCTTGACCGGTATGGCGTTGACCGGTGAATTGATCCAGGCCAGGAGTTCAAAATTCAGGGAGGAATCACCGTGCTCTTTGAAGTAAGCCCTGGGAGATGGGTCGTTAACCACGTGCTCTTCTGAGTTAGCGATTTCGGTCAGTAGCTTCTTGACCTGTTTTACGTCGGAATCGTAACCAACCCCGATGGGTATGTGGAGACGGAGAGTGGTATCTCCTTTGTAAGACCAGTTCGTCACCTCATCGGTAATCAATTTCGTATTTGGTACCAGAACAGTCTCATTATCAAAGGTAGTCACGGTTGTCACGCGAAATTTAATCTCTCTTACCCGGCAAAAATCCCTGTCAATTTCAATTATATCCCCCACCTCTATCGGTCGCTCCAACAGAAGGATTAACCCCGAGAAAAAATTTGAAAAAATGTTCTGCAGGCCAAAACCCACCCCTACTCCGAACAGACCCCCAAATACGTGGAGAGTCGTGAGGTTAAACCCAATCATCTGGACGCCCGTAAGTATACCCAACCCCATGATGACGTACTTAATCAACCGGGAAAGGGTGTACTGGGCGCCTTTTGCTAGTTCCGTTTTAGAATAGACATTTCGCTTCAGAACCCTTATGACAAATTTGGAAACCAAAATGGATATGACAATAGGGATAGCAAAGTAGACGAAAGAAATCAGGGAGATTCCCCGCCCACCTATTTTGAACAGGGGCTGCTGCATCGTATCCCATATAGAAATCAATACTGGTGGCATAGTCAGAAAGTCACCTCCATACGTCAGTCGCAGTTTTTTGTAAGTAGCCCACCTAATATCCGGAAATACCGGTTAAAATGGAAAAAACCATGTAAACATAAATTAGACAATAATGTATAAGGATGGGCTATATATCAAGTTGGTGCAACTTGAACTAGAGCCGGTATCTGGCCAAAGTTCTTTAAGGTCGGCGGATTCAACCTGGGGCTAGAATTGAGTATACATTTGATGGTGAAAGAGCCAACCCGGCTCATATACAAATGTTACGGCAGTGATAACCGTTCAAATGTAACTCAATAATAACTGTGCATCCAGGTTTCCTGTTTTCTAATTGATCTGGATTGCGACCATGCCGGGCTAGTCGCTTCAGATATCCTTAATCGTGGCAAACCTCTCGTCTTCTTCCCTGTGTTCGTAATAACAGATTAACGACCCTTTGCCAATAGTGCACCTTCTCTCCGACCCCTCGATCTTCCCCAGAACGTTTATGAATTGCTCGTCCTGCCATTTGACGGTCCCGGTTAATTTCATCCCGTTATTCGTCATAAGGGTAATTTGCTTTTCGGAATCGATAAATTCTTCCAGCTCTTCCTGGTGATTATCGGCCATTGTTCCCACCTCCGTGACAAAAACAGAAAGTTGACCGGCTGTTAATCTTCAACCTGGTACATCACCGGTTTTAAACTGAGGTCTTCTCTCTTTTCTTCTATCTGATCGATCATCAGATGAGCCGCCTTTACCGGGTCCTGCTCGAACGCAAATTTGCCCCCGACTATATCTTCAACTTCATCGGTGAGATATTGGATAACGTTCTTCGAACCCGTTACGGGGAAGGGTTGGTTTAGTACCGTAAATACCCCCGAAGCAACGAAGTAGAACCCAATAGAGACCGCCTTCTCGCTCATCCACTCCGGGGCAGCTCCGGCAACCGGTAAATCCGAAATATCATCTCCCAATCCCCCTTCGGCAACCATATTCGACAACAGGGTTAGAATTCTGCTATTGTCGACACAGGAACCGAGATGAAGTACGGGAGGAATTCCTACGGCTCGACATACTTCCTCGAGGCCTTCGCCGGCGAGTTCAAAAGCAACATCGGGTTTCATTAAACCATCCTTACCATCGGCAATCGCGGAACAACCGGTAGCCACAACCAGAACGTCGTTTTTGATTAACTCCCTGGCCATCTTTGTATGGCCATAATCGTGACAGGTGTCCGGGTTATTGCAGCCGACAACACCGGCCGCGCCTCTGAGACGTCCGTCTATTATGGCATCGTTAAGTGGCCTGTAGGTAGCTCGGTATGTCCCACCGAGAAAGTCGAATACGGACTCCGAAGTAAACCCTCCTATAAGCCCTTCCGCCTCCTCCGGCACTTTACTTTTCTCGCTTTCACGGTTAGAGAAGTTCGTTACTCCCTTCTTTACTATATCCTTCGCGACCTGCAGGGCGTTTTCTTCGGTGAACTCTACGTGCTCTACCCCGGGAAATTTTGCCTTGGGTGATGTGCTAACGAGGTCGGTGTGAAAGTTATCCGCAACCTCTGACAGAGCAGGCATAATACACTGGACGTCCACCATCATTAAATCCACAATTCCCGTCATGATCGCAAGTTCTTGCTGGAGAAAGTTCCCCGCAATGGGTATTCCGTGTCTCATGAGAATTTCGTTGGCGGTACAGCATATTCCGGCAACGTTTATACCCTCTGCGCCTTCTTCCTCGGCAAGATTTATGAGTTCGGGGTCCCTGGCAGCTTGAGTAAATACCTCCGAAAGCGCTGGCTCGTGGCCGTGAACGATGAGATTTACCGAATTTTCCTCGAGAACGCCCAAATTAACCCTCGCCCGGAGTGGTTCCGGGGTACCAAATAGGACGTCCTGCAGTTCGGTGGCAATCATCGATCCACCCCACCCATCTCCAAGGGCACATCTAAGACCCTGTTTGAGAAGATTTCGGTAGTCGGTGTCCACCCCCATGTGGGTTCTGTGCATAATCTCGACCACTTCTCTGTCAATTCCTCTGGGCATAATTCCTTCTTCCTTCCACAATTCATATCTCTCATCCGGGGCTCGTTCGGGCAATATCAGAGTTTCCTTCTGCCGACCAAACTCGCCCAAACTGACTTCAGCAACCTTTTGAGCCAGGTAATTCTTCTTCCCGTTCTCTTCCTCTATACCAAAGTCCCTGGCCAGCTTGTTCAACTTGTCGTAATCCTTCACTTCATAGTCGGGATTCTCCCCTTCTATGGCTTCAGTTAAGGTATGGACGACGTCTCGCCCGTGATCCGAGTGTGCTGCCGCACCTCCGGCTATCATTCTTACCAGGTTTCTTGCGGCAATTGTATCGGCAGTAGCGCCGCATACGCCGGTTTCCGATTTTTCAGGAACGATTCTACAGGGCCCCATACTGCAAATTCGACAGCAAATGCCTTCTTCACCAAACCGGCACTGGGGTTGCATGTTTTCATATCTATCCCACGCAGATTCTAAATCGTCGTCCTCTTCTGCCACCCCGAGCATTTCAACTGAAGCTGGATCCACGCTTTTCTTTTCGGCGTTTTTTTCTTTGTCGTCAGTCATCATTCCTCCTCGGTTAATGGTTCTTTTGCCTCAGTTAACCCTGAGGACGAACTTTTAGGCCATACGATAGGTTTCAACGAAAGAGTCACTGTAAATTTCGTTATTCAATATCATTTCCGCGGTCGCCACGGATTCAACTAGTTTCGGGTCAGTGACGTCACAAATTGCGGCGTCCAATCCAACCGCCATCGCCATCACCAAAAAGGTCCGATTTATCAAGCTCCTCTCGGTCGCATCAGAAGAGATGTTGCTGATACCCAGAGAGATGTGTGGGGGAGGGTCGGAGATATTGGAAATCTGATGAATTGACTTTAACAGATTGGATGCCTGTTCCTGCATGAATTTTAGCGGCATCGCTACCGGATCCAGGAACAGATTTCCGGGAGGTATTCCCGCCCCCGTCGCTCTGGAAAATATTGTGGCGGCGTGTTCGAGCCGGCCATTTACGTCCTGTGGAGCACCTCCTTCTCCGCTGGTGACCCCAATAATCGAGGCGTCATAATCGACGGCGAGAGGAACCAGACCGTCCAATTTCTCCTCTACCGCAGTAGTAGAATTGATTAACGAGTCATTCTCGCAAACCTGGAGCGCGGGTTCCACGATTTCCGGCTTCTGAGAATCGATCGATATTCCGATATCAACGGCTTCCTGCACGGTCTTCACCAGCCAGACCATGTCTTCGGGATCTTTCGATATAGCGCCCATGTTTATATCCAGGTAATCCGCTCCCGCCTCCTCCTGCTTTCGGGCCAAATCTCTAATGTTTTCGGCGTTCCTGTCTTTTAACGCCTGAGCCACCGGGTCAAAACCGGCGTTAATTCTTTCTCCGATGAGGATCATTATTTACCTCCCCCTGTGGTCAAAGCAGCTTAAAGGAATCATTCACCTCTCCCTTCCATTAGTCTTTCGATCATTAGTTTGGTCGCTTTGATGGATTCAGGATGACGCATGACCACGATATCGGCTCCCGACTGGAGGTAGGTAAAGGCGGTCGTCGCCTCCCACATTGGCCCCCGTTTCCGGTGATCTCCCCACTCTGGTTTTTCCTCTTCCGGAATTTTTGCCTCCTTGGTCCCCCAGACCTCGCCTCCGATATTGGCGAGGATTGGCTGAGCCATCAGTCGGTCTCCCTTCAACCCCGCCAGCCTGGTTCGCTCCATGATGGAATAAACGTACTCGATACCGTAACCCAGGGCGGGAGAATTGGGGAATATGACCAGATTCTCGAGCTCGAATCCGATATCCAGCGCCAGAGTATTGACCTGTTTGGCCATATTAATATCCACCGGTGATTCGGCGACAATTTTATGGCCGTCGGCCTTGCTCAAAGCCGCTAGTGTGCGGTAGTTATCCTCAGTAATAGTGCCGAGAAGGCAATTCTCCCCCGCGGCAGCCGGTGAAACCAGAGTAAACACCTCGTTATCCTTGTCGTCATCCCCGCAACCCCAGACGATTAAAGGAATCGAAGTTGCCTCGATTACCTTTTCGACGAGCTTTGCCGCTTCCTCCGGGCTTTTGTCTTGGCCAAAAGGATCACAGCCTTTCAACTTGAGACAGACCAAATCCGGCTCGAATTCCTCCTCGCACTTCTGAGCCCACTCTACCGGGTCTTCCATTACCCCCTCAATTTGCTCTCTCGCCACCGGCGGCCAACTGTCTGGCGGGATATCCCAGACCTCCATGGCGAGAACGGGACGATGCGGGGTAGACCCCTCAAAGTGAAGGAAGGGTAAAGTAGTCTCCCCGCCCACCGAGATGTTAGCCGATCTCGTCCCTCCTTCTTTTTCGGTGGCACCAATCTTTACCGTACTGATCTCATTATCCCATTCGGATTTAACATCTGGTATTTGCATAAACCTCAAAACCTCCGGGTTATCGTTTATCTTTCCGGCTAAAGCCGGTCAGCCTTCGGGGTTTTCATGGAGTCCGGCAGAATTTCCTCCACCAGTCGGCCCACAACTTTCAGCGAAGGTGATTCAGGGTTGAGCTGATCAATCGGCTCTCCCTCACGGCAAAGTTCCAAAATACTTTCGTCTCTGGGAATCTCTGCCAGTCGCTCAAGACCTAACTTGTCAATCTCTTTATCCGTCCTCTCGGGAAGTTCTTTCGAAATATCGTTAAGAACGAGATAACTTTTCTCCACTTGGATCCCAAGATCTTTGACCAATTCGTTGATTCTTTGAGCGGATTTAATCGCCACTGGATTTTCAGTACTGGTCACCATCAGCGCATCGACACCCGAAGTCGTCCTACGAGACAGGTGTTCCATTCCGGCTTCGTTATCCATGACCACGAAGTCGTAGTTCTTCGATAAATTAACCATGTACTCCCGCAGGATGTTATTAACCGCACAGTAACAGCTGGGCCCTTCTCCCCGTCCCATTACAAGTAAATCCTTTCCTTTACCCTCGGCAAGTATCTGTTGCAGGTTGTACTCCATCCATCTTTTCTTGGTCATCCCGGGCGGGATCTCGCCGTCGTCTTCCAGAACCTCGGCCTCGAGCTGCCCGATTGTCCCCTGGACCTCAAATCCGAGAAGTTCGTTCAGGTTGGCGTTCGGGTCCGCATCAACCGCCAGAACAGATCCCAGCTCCCTTTCCACCAGAACCCGAATTATCAGACCGGCCAGAGTCGTCTTGCCGGTACCGCCCTTCCCCGCAACGGCGATCGTGAAAGCGTCTTTTCGGCGGTCCTGTCCCTTTTGTAAATCAGTCAAATCGTTAATGTTAATCACCCTCCCGGTTTTTGACAGCTACCGAACTAAACTGACTAAGATCCGTATGTGGAAGGAATTTCGCGGCAGTAAACTCTTCGAAATAATCGGGATAATCTATCAAATCGTAATAAGTTACGGATTCGGAAATTTCATGGCTCTGGTCGTAAGCCTGCTGGGACAGCAGAGACATCTTTGCCCCTATAATCGAAGTGTTGCCGACGAATTTAACTTTATCCGAGGGAATGTCCGGAATTAACCCGAGAGTTTTGGCCTTTTCCCTGTCCAGGTAGGAACCGAACCCTCCCGCAATCAAAAGCCGGTCGAGATCCTCCAGCTCCAGCTCCAGGCTCTTCATTAATATTCGGGCGCCGGCATAAATCGCGGCCTTCGCGTTTATCAAATTTTTGATCTCCGACTGATACACGGCCAGTTCTCCAGTCCCCTTGGTCTCGGATGATTCAACCATAACGATCTTTAGCTCACCATCTTCCTGCTGTATTCGATCCGAGTTTTCCGGAACTAACTTTCCGGATCTATTTACGTAACCTCCCTCAAACAACGACGCGACCAGGTCAATAAATCCTGATCCACATATCCCCTTTGGTTTTGTGCTTCCGATTACTGAATACATAAGTTGGTCATCGGTGATTTCGACCTTATCTATGGCCCCTTTACTCGCCCTCATTCCCGATCTTATACCACTACCCTCAAAGGCGGGCCCGGCGGAGGCCGCACAACTCATCATCCAGTCCTTGTTCCCAATGAGAATCTCGCCGTTGGTCCCGATATCGGTCAACATGGACAACTTCTCGCTCTTATGAATTCCCGTCGAAAGTACACCTGAGGTCACGTCGCCTCCCACCCAGCCACCAATGGCGGGCATGAAATACAACAGACCTCTGGGATTGATCTTAATCCCTACCTCCGCTGCCCGAATAGGTGGGGGGCGAGTAGTGTTTGGCACGTAAGGTTTCTTTCTGATGTTTGACGCCTCAAGTCCAAGTAGGAAATGCATCATCGCCGTATTACCCGAACACATAATGGAAGTAAGATCCTTAAGGTTGACCCCTTTCCTGTCAACCAATACGTAAATTAGGTCGTTAATATCCTCCGCAATGGTATCTTGCAAGTCTTCACGTCCCTCTTCCTCGACGTGATGGATTCTCCGGGTTATTTCCTCTCCGTATTTCATTTGAGAATTATATTTGGCCTCGGCGTCAATGGTTTCCGAACTCACCAGGTCAACTAGATGGGCAACTACCGTGGTAGTACCTATATCCACCGCAACTCCGTAGTTGGTATCAGATGTATCTCCACCCTCCAGCTGGATAACTTCAGTGGTGTCCCCCCTCCTTCCGAGCGTGGCGGTTATCTTCCAATCGTTTTCTCTCAGCAGGGATGAAGACCGCTTGAAAACCTTCAACCCGGTTTGCATTATGGGAATGTCTTTCTTACGCCTTAGCTCCCGGTAGATTCTCCTGTGGTCGGATAGATTATCTTTTAACGAAGGCTCGGGGATATCTAAGTAATGTTTTTCGATCAAGGGCTCGTAACTCACCGAACTTCCCACACCCACCGAAGTAAGCGCCTTAAACCGCTGAGCATCTTCGTCAACCAGGATTTTCCCCTGTCCGGCGGCACTCTCGGGTGGAAGACGGACTTTTACGTCACCCTGGATAAAAGTTTGGCAAGCAAGTGTATATCCCGACTTGATCTCCTCCCGGCTTAACGTTGTTGTAGAACCGGCTCGTACGTCCCCTTCCTCCACCTTTACCTTACACTTGCCGCAAATTCCTTCGCCGCCACAGATACTATTGATATGAAGGTCTGCATCGGAAGCGGCGTCAAGCAAAGTCGTCCCCTCTGGAACCTCCACGTCGACCAGTCTATCCATAACGGAAAACTTGACCTTGGGCATAATAATCTCGACCGAATACTACTCTTCCCACTCCTTTCTGAGGAATCTTGGAAGGCTAGCCGCGTCCTCGGGACCGACAAGAACCTCCCAATCGCCCTCTTCCTGAATAGATATGCGAAGCATTGCCACCAACCCGGGAATAATTATCTTATCGTGATTCACCAGGTCCATTGCCCCCTGTTCTCTAATCGTTTCGGCGATCCCCTCTCCGGACAGTCGATCGTCGGCATAGGAGTTAAGTACCCCTAGACCATCGGTATCCATAACGGTAATATAAGCGGAAAACCCGCCATCCTCGACTTCTCCTTCCAGACTGTAGTAGGTAAGTTGAAAATTCGTCGTGAATAGAACCGGGGAATCCGGGCCCGGGTCTCCAACCTCGTACAATTTCGCTTCCACGGAATTTTGAACCTGAGGATCGATATAAATATGCTGCCTAACTGTTAAGATGGGCAAGATCTGCCATTTCTTCACCGTATCCAGCGTCAAAATAGAGGCAAATTTTAATACGTGATTTGTCCCGTCGGCCACCAGTTGAAATAAGTCATCGGAAACCGTCGAGGCCATCACGGGATAACCCAGAGGGGAGTATTTCTCTTTAACGGCAAGTCTTCTAATTTCCGTTAACGTCTGAAGGTAATTGGGCAAACTTTCACAATCAGGAGCCAGGATCATTTCTTCGACTCCTGTTTCGGAAATCCGCTCCGTGAGGTCGGCGAGTTCTTCCAATCCTTCTCCGGCCACTGTCAATGGGCACTCATATTTTTCGGACAGTTCCGCCATTTTCCGCCAATTTTCCCCGTTCGCCTTTCCAATCAGCGGCCTTCCATCGGAAACCTCTTTTAACGCGTGTTCTATCGACTCGGGATCAGACGAAAGTATAATCAGGGGTAACTCGGAAATATCATTCACCTCAGCTACCAGTTCCCCAAATTCGGACGGGGGAAGCTGAGAATTCTCCACGGTAATCATGTCAACTCCAATTTCTTCCCCAACCCGTTCAAATTGTAACTGGTTAACCCTCTCCACTCTCTCATTCAATCTATCCCGGTCCCGTCCGTCCCTAACAGTAATTCCGATCCCGGGCGGACGGTAAAATTTCTCTTCATGTCTAAATTGAACGGTCTCTCCCCCTACCTCCACCTCGCTATTTCCATTTCCCACCGTGACGATTCTCATTGGTGGAGCGGACGAAGCCGACAGGGCCTCCTCAGCCTCCTCGGTTACATGTGGACATTCATCCAACGAAACCTGCTTGCTTGCAAGCTGCATGGCAAAGGCCATACACGTGGGAAAGTTACAGTCGCCGCAATCCGTCTGGGGTAATTCCTGATATATATCCATCGCACTTAGATCTGCCATTTTTCCTCCCGAGATTTATACTTTACCCTTCACATCATCGGTTCCATCTCGAGCGCGGGGTGATCAACCTCCTCCAAATACTGCACCACTTCCTCCGCCTCAACTCCCTCCTCTTCGGTAGCTATCCTGTCAAACAGTTTCGTCTTCCCAACTTCTTCGAGTCTATCTTTGAGGCGGTCCTCGATCTCTTCCTTCAGTTCGGTAGGCATCCAAACTACTCGTTCGAGTCCGACGTGGTCGTCCGGCACGTCCGCTGATATAAACTTCTCCGAGGTGATGTACATCTTTCCTATCCCGATGAAACCCGGGGTCTGAACTCCACCCCCTACCTGTCCCGCCATGGTTGAGAAAGTCATTCCCACCGGGGTCATATCCGGATACTCCCTCGAGACTATCATTACTCCGTTGGCCTGGGGAAGGACTGCAGCTATACATTCGAAACATCCACAGGAGGTCATCGGGTCCTTAATCATCGAATAGGCGCTGAATTTCTCCAGGTTTCCATCCGTTTCCCGGGCAAGATATTCGTTAACTCCTTTCCATTGACCGTACTTCTCGTCCAGAGTTTCACCTTTCTCCACGGGCTGGTTGGGGCCCTGTGGGTCCATTTCGTGACCCGCCTTGCAATCAAGCCAGGTATAAGCACCGCACAAACCCAGCCTTTGAGGGGTCACGATACAGACGTGGTCGGGAGCGTAGGTTTGACAGAGAGTACAGGAATAGAATGTTTCGACGTCCGAATCCTTCATCCCCAAAATCCTTTCGTCCCTCTGGTGATATATCTCTTTTGCCCTCTCAAGAGGCTCCTGAATTTCCCCCTCGTCCGTAATTAAGGTAACCTGGACCTTATTTATTACCGATGAAAAGTCTTCCTTGATTTTGGAAATTAGAATCGTGGCAAAATCTTCCAATCGAAAACCCTTTTCGTAACTTTCCTTACTGATTCGGATCCACGGTATAGCCCTTTGCCCCATGTGAAAAATCCCGCTGGCCCAGCTGATAAATTCGTGGAATCTCCTTTCGACTATAGTCTCAAAGTCCTCTTTAAATTCTCGCCCAGCGACTTCAGCCACGATACCTAACGGCAGCGCACCACCCTCTTCCACCCCTTCCTCCAGGCCGGGACCGATAACTTCTATTTTTTCGTCCTCCACTTCGTCCATCGGTCTATTGCGAAGCAGCTCGAACGCAGTGCTCGATTTACCCCCAAATTCGACGTACATGTCTTCTTTTCGTACCGATTCACCCTCAAATCCCGCACCAAAGGGAACTGGGATGTCAACCTCCGAAACATCTATTTCTAGATCTCGAACCTCCACCGCCTTGTTTACCAGCTTATCTTCCGGAATAGAAGGCACCACGTGTTCGTATTTACATATACCTCTGGGGAGAATTTCAGGAATATCGACGTCCGAAATGATCGGAAATCCGAAATTCAGCGCCCCTGCTGCTGCGGCGTATTTTTCGTCGGTAATTACCTGGTCTCCATCTACACCTTCGTCTCGGCCCATTGCCAGGACAAAGGCATCAACGGTCTCCTTATTGTAGAGAAGGATATCTCTGGCCTCTTCCAGACCCCCGGGCTGCTTGCCTCCAAAAGTCAACGCCGCTCGGCAGGCAAAATTCAGGGCGTGAACAATTGCCGATGTCGATTCACCGTAGGGGACAAGAAAGGTGTCCCACCCCATTTCTACCCCTTCGTCGGCAAGCTGCTCAGCCATACTCCTCCCGTTCGTCGAAGATGCCATAAAAACGAGAATGTTTTTTGACTGAAGCTCTCTTGCCAGTTTAACGGCCTCTTCATTGGTTGGTGCCGCCCCCACGCAGGCAGCAAATCCGGGCATTCTACCGTCAACCAGTTTAATCCCCTGAGTCCGGAGGGTAGAATCATCGGTAAAACCCAGCCAGGGTTCCTCGGGGCCTTCTCCGTTAACAAGCTTTAAAACTTCAATAATCTCCTGTGCTATCAACGTAGATATTCCGGCATCAAGCGCCTTTCCAAGGTAGGGCGTCCACATTTCGTCCCCCGGCTCTTCGGGGAGTAGTTGTTCAGCTCTCGTCAGGGGATCCTCAATATCTCCTACCGTTTCAACTTCCTCCCCCGTTAAAGATAAAATTAGGGGGAGATAGTACCCTGTGTTGGGAAAACCAACCTCTTCCTCAAGACCAAAATCCTCTTTCGAATCTTCCCACATGTTTTTAGCCCTGGAAACGTACTTATGGGCTCCTCGAATCGCGGCCGACGCGATAATTTTAGACATCGCCACCTCCCGGTCCGTGGCGGTAACTAACTCACGAACTATTCCAGTTGAGCTTTTAAATTACACCAGATACTTTCTATGGACTGCTTGACTCCTTCGTTTTCAAGTGAGACCATCTCGCCCCGCCGGCTTGCCTTTCGAATTCTTTCGCTATAAGGAACGAACCCAAGTGGTTCCTCGGGGATAACTTCGACAAGGAAATTCCTCTCTTCTTCTCCCCTTACCTTGTTGCAAACCGGCAGGACCTCCTCTAGGCCAATATCCTCGGCCAGCTCCTGAATCCGGGATTTCGTTTCTACACTTCTCCTGTCGGGTTCTACCACTACGAGCAAAGCGTCCACCCCTTCTCCCGTCCCTCGGCCGAGGTGTTCTATACCAGCCTCCATATCAGCAATCACGACTTCGTCCCTTTCCAGCAGGAGATGATTAAGCAGCTCTCGCAAAAAAGCGTTTTCGGGACAGGTGCATCCCGCCCCGCCCGACCAGACAGTGCCAAAAAGCATTACTTTAACTCCGTCCGTCTCCACGTAGAACCTATCGGGGATATCATCAACTTCAGGGTTTAATTTCACCATGCCTTTTCCCCCGGCCCGCTGGGCAATCAAATCCTCCATTTCCACCAGGGGAGTAAGGTCTTCATCAATCCCAAGACAGGAACTCAAGTTCATATCGGGATCTGCGTCAATGGCAATAACTCTCCGACCGTCGGAAGCTCCTTGCCTGGCCAGAAGAGCCGCAAGAGTCGACTTTCCGACCCCACCTTTTCCACCGATTGCAATTTTCATAATTGATCCGATTGGGCCTTTTTGATGAATTGACTGCAGAGTTCTCTACCTACCATCGCCAAACCTTCGGTCGGAAGACACCTGGGGGCAGACTCCTCAAACAACAGGTTTACCTGGTCTCGAAACTCTTCTCCTCCGTCCCAGAAGACGAGGGCAATATTAAAACGAGGGAGGACGTCAAAAGAGAAACCCACATCTCCGAGAGATATAGATGAACCACCACATTTATTCGCCACTTCCACGAACTGATCCTTCCTTCCCTGAAATTTCCGGGTTAGTTTGGTTTCAGTAGTTCTCTTAAAATTGTCAGAGTAGAATTCACCGTGAGGAATTTCACGGAAAGCTATCCATCGGTTTGAATCTACGTTTTCCGCTCGCCGGAGGTAATCGAGTATCAGTACCTTTAAATGTTCGCTGGAGTCATTCGATAGTGATTGAACTTCGTAGTCGGGAAGCTTTACAAGATATTCTTCGCCCAACAATTGGAGATGGAGGGCATTTTCTTCAAGGCGGGCACCACTTCTTTTGGCGATGGTTTCTGTTTCTAAAGAATGGAGTTTACGACGAATTTCCTCTGTTCGTTTAACCAGCTGCGAGCTGATCGTGTCACCTCCGTCCATCTCATTCTTTCCTGAAGCCAGTGAGGCTATGAGCAATTTTCCTTCGCGATTCTAAAACTAGTTAAATCATCCCCAGAAAAGATCCAGTCGTTCCCAGCCCCTGTAGAAAAAATGGTGCAGAGTGACAAGCCTATGCGCTGACGAATAATCAACACCCAAAAGAGCCAGCTTCACACTTTTTATAACGGCCTTGCTGGACAGTATCAAGTAGGAGGGCTTCGACTCCACATTGTGAAGGCCGTCACGAAAACTTTGAAAACCCTCAACACATTTGGATAACCTCAACTGTTTTCAGTCCATACTCGCAATCGACTCCAGGTAGCAATAATTAGGATTATTGGACAAACAAAACCTGAGAGGGAATTGACCGTTTTATAATAGGAAACGGTATAATCAAAGTGAAGGTGCGGACGGAAATTCGAGGCGAGAGCTGGTCGAAAAATAAAAAATAAGAAGGGGCAAATGTCAAAGGAGCGTCAGAAAAATCGCGGGCCGATTCAGAGGTCAAAAACGTGCCACGAGCGGAACCGTCACCCCAGAGGATAGTTACCAAAGTCCCTCACCGCGTCCACCATAGCCAGAACGTTTTCAGCTGGAACCTCTTCTGTTATCGTATGAACTGCTGAAACCATGTAACCTCCTCCCGGCCCCAGCGTATCAATAACCCTGCGGACTTCTGCCCGAACCTCGTCGGGAGAACAACCGGGAAGAACTTTCTGTGTATCTATTCCCCCGCAAAAGACGATTTCTCCTCCAAACTTCTCGTTGAGTTTCTCGAGGTCAGACATACCTCCAGCAGAGGTCTGAATCGGGTTTAGAATATCAATCCCTATTTCGATGAAATCCCCCACCAGAGGAGATACGTCGCCGTCGGTATGGAAGAAAACTTTTGCGTCGGTTCGTTCCTTGATGAATTCCACGTAATCGGCATGAATCGGTTTTAAAATCTTTCGGTAGGTCTCGGGAGACATCAGCAAGCTTTCCTGGGTGCCCAGGTCGTCTCCAATACATACGATATCCACTTTGCCATTAAGTTCAGCCAGGAACGTGCCCATCAAGTCTTTACATTTTTCAGCAATCTTTTCGAGCAGCACCTTTGCAAAGTCGGGATTGGTTACGGTATTCTGGAGAAAAACGTCCATACCCTGCATGGCGAAGGCCCTTTCCAGTGGAAACAACAACCAGGGGGTAGCCATGATGGCGTAGTCTCCCTGCTTGATTATATTTTCTACTCTATCCTTTATGTGGTCCACGCGGGTCGGATCGGACATATCCGGCCAACCCTCGTAGGCTTCCAAATCTTCCACCGAATCCGCATCGGAAAGGGGATGAATTCCGGGAAACCAATCTCCGGAGCCAGCCTTCACCTGGCCGCTTCCCCAGGAATTTATATAAGGACTTCCCGGTTCGCGGTTGCGATTACCCTCGAGAACAGAAGCGGGTTCCAGATCCCAAACTCCACGCACGTCCGATCCGAGCCTCTTTAGTGTTTTTTCATCTATCTTTGCGGTACCTAGTTCGGGCCAGCGGTGGAGAAATCCATCCGGCGCTTCAACCCCGATGATTTCTTTTATCTCTTTATAAGTTTCCATTCTAATCCCGGTGGTATTGTTGGCCCCGATTACTATAGGAACGCGATCGGGTTCTCTGTGGTTTATAGCTGCAAGTACGCGTTCTCGAGGTGTCATTATATCAATCAATCCTCACGTTTATCTGTCAGTTGCGGAAAAATCCTCCGCTTGTGGTAAGAGGATAACGGATCCAAACCAACTACGAC
>JAGXLP010000008.1 GCA_018334615.1 Candidatus Bipolaricaulota bacterium | reverse complement strand
AGCAACAGTTGAAGTTGGAATAAGAGATGGGTTACCGGATTGTCTCGAGGAAAGTTTACATACAGCGGATCTTAAACTATACTTTGTTGATCTAATACAAAACTTTGGAGGGTGAATTATACCAATGAATGTCAAAATCGATCAGGAAGCTTGTATAGCTTGTGGAATTTGTTACGACACCTGTTCTGATGTTTACGAGTCCGATGAGGACGGGAACTCACGCCTTGTTGAGGACTACCGCACGGACGACGAGAGGACCGGAGAGGTGCCCGAAGAGTTAGCTGATTGCGCCGAGGAAGGTATGGAGCAATGCCCCGTGGATGCAATAGAGGTAAGCTAGATAACTGCTGAGCATTTGATCTATTGAGAGCTTTCCAAGAATAGTTAAAAAGCTGAGGTGGTCCTATGGCTGAGACCGAGTATAATTTTGAACCATTTGCCAAGACCGCGGAATATAAGGGTGTAAATAGAAAAATCATCATAAGCTGGATTGCCGCCATGGTGGACTCCGGCGTGGAGAGGGTAGGAAGATTGTTGGATATTGCTACCGGTGTTGGAACCATGGTCAGGTTGTTCCTGGAAGAACTTCCCACCGAGTGGGACCAGCCCGAAGTTATTTGCCTGGATAAATCCGAGAAAGCTATCCAGGTAGCCCAGGATAAGCTAAGTTCCGTTGTAAAGACTTTTCATTCCATCCACTCGCCGATTCAGGATATGAAGGTTATCGAAGAAAAAGCCAACGTAGTGCTGTGGGGAAATGGAATCCATAATTTGTCCGAAGAGGACCAGGAAGAATCGGTCAAACGGATAGCACAAAACCTCGATAAGGATGGATGGTTCTTTTTCAACACCGCATTTTACGAAGGAGCGAGGCCGGAGGGAACTAAATCCTTCTATAGATTCCAGATTAAGAAGGCGGTGGAGATCTTAAGAGAGGAAGGGATTCAAAGGGAACGTAAAAAGGAAAAGGCAGAGGCGGCCAAGTTTCACCCCCGATCTCACTATAGAGAATTAGTCGAAAAGGCCGGTTTGGAACTTCACGATATGGAAGAGCTTGCTGCTCCGCTCTATAAGGAAGCCTGGGAATACATAAGCGGGTTTAAGAACTATGCCCTTGGAGCACTTCATGGTTATCCGGTAAAAGAGGCGCAATCCGCTCTGGAAAAGGCTGTGGCTCCGGCCATCCAAAAGTACGGAATCGACGATGGTACGGGTGAGCTGTATATACCTCGAAAATGGCTTAGAGTATCTTCACGATTAAGTTGAATCTCATCCGAAGGTCCTAGTTTTTACCAGGAGTACCCTTTTCCGGCGGTAATCACCGATTAGACTTTGAATCGGTGCCAGCGGGAGCCAGTTTTGGAGCAACTTTCCCGCTCTAACTCCTTCAATCTTTCGTAAAGACGACGCTCGTGCTCCGTTACAAATACCCGGCTGTCCTGCTGTGTCTGCTGGTCGGAATCGATAATAGTTCTGTCGAAATCTATTTCGATCTTTTCAAACCCTTCTTCAACATGAGGAGCTTTTTCCAGAAGAGATTCATAGCTTATCAGGATGCTTCTCTCTATATTTTCGTAGGCTGCTATCAGGGCATTTGCATTTTTCATCCACGAGAGAGGAAACTCGCTTATTCCTCGTTTGAACAGGCTGGCTTTAACGTTTGAAGGTTTGCGAAAAACTCCAACCATTTTTATCTTTTTGGCGACGTGACGATAGAAAAAGATGGCGGGAACTCGGACAAGTTTCAGCCCGCTCCAGCCCTGTTTATCGTTGAGGCGCTTAATTACAGCGTTCATCTTTTCCGTGTTTTCCTCTGTCATTGCTTCCTTGAGGAGTAGCTTTGATACTTCTTTGCTTTCCGACATCTCGTAGTATCCGGACTGGTTATATTGGTCGCCTTCGAAATCGCTGGGAAAGGAGACACCTCCACTTTCGACCAACTGGCAGGTGAGAGAGGTTCCACTGCGGGGATGACCAGCTACAACCACAGTTTTTTCAAGGGCTATTGGTTTCGTCATTTTTACTTTCCTCCTATGCTAATGAATTATAGTAAAGCCTTATGGAATTTAATAGTTGGTTTCGGAATCGGGAATGGAAAAAGTCTCTTGACCGTGAATTAAGAAATCTGGTGCCGAGGGCGGGATTTGAACCCGCACGGACTTAAAATGTCCACATGGACCTGAACCATGCGCGTCTGCCAGTTCCGCCACCTCGGCAGATAGACAGGAAAATTATATTTGAGTAGAGGATTTCAATCAAGTTGCGAAGCGACTTCGATCCTCCGCTGACTCTCGTCGGTCAGTTCTAATTCTACGTCTACCCTTTCCTCGGGAAGAATCTCCTCGATTCTACCGGCCCACTCGATAGCCACGACCCCCTCTTTTCGGATTAGATATTCCTCTAGCCCCGCCTCTAAAAACTCCGAGCTGGACTGGATTCTGAAAAGATCGAGATGGAACAGGCGGCAAGCACCTTCGTATTCCCTTAGTAAAACGTAGGAAGGAGAAACGATCTTCTCGGCGATTCTTAATTCCCTGGCTATCCCCTTTACTAATGTCGTCTTACCCGCCGCAAGGGGTCCAAATAAGCAAAACAATTGATCTTCCCCGAACTTCCGGACCAGGTTTCTTCCAATCTCTTTTGTTTCTTTCGGACCACTGGAAGTAAATACTTGCAAGTTTTACTCCCGAAAGACTATTCCCATTTCTTCGAGTTCCTTCCTTATCTCTCTAACTATCTCCTCGACCTCGTCGTCACTTAACGTCTTTTCCCGGTCTCTGAAGATCAGTTCGTAGGTCAGGCTCTTTTTCCCCGATGCTATCTGTTCTCCCTGATACATGTCGTAAAGGTAAAGGGACTCGACTCTGGGCTGAGATAAGATAGTCTGCCTGATTTCGCTTTCCGTAATTTTTTCCGGTACCGTTAGAGAAAGGTCCCTTTTAGAAGACGGATATTTGGGCAGTTCTTCGTAATTTCCCTCAAAACGGGTCCGGGCGACAATCATATCGAAGTCGAGGTCCGCCAGGTAAATTCTATCGGGAAGGCCATAACGCTCGATATGGTCGGGATGCAGTTCTCCGATGTAGCCGGCGGGGTTATTTGATATAAAGACTTCCGCCTTCCGACCGGGGTGAAGAAACTCGGGACCACCAGGTTCGAAGCCGTAATTCGAAACCACCAGGGAGTCGAAGAAATCTTCTAAAATTCCTTTTAAGTCCCGGAAAGTATAGCTTTGCTTGGCGTCTATTCCTTCGTACCTTCTCCCCCCCAGAAATATACCAAGGTTCCGCGCTTCTTCGGGGTTTTCACCGCCGGGTTGAAAAACGTTACCTATTTCAAACAAGCTGATCGAGTCTATCCCTTTCTTGAAATTCCTCTCGGCGTGGTTGATTAAACCGGAGCCAATGTCCGAACGCAGCTGGCTTCGCTTGTCTCCCATAGGATTCTTCAAGTCTACGAGACCACTTTTATCGTCCAATTGGGTGCCGGACGCAAATCCCGGACTAATTGTTTCGTAGAGACCCAGACCGGTAAGAACCGTTTTTGCTCTGTTGATTACTCTTTCTTTTTTTGTACTAAACAGGTTTACGGCGCCCGATTTCGGTGGGGTTTCCGGGATTTTATCGTATCCGTGAATTCGGGCGAGTTCTTCTATTAGGTCGATTTCTCTGGTCAAATCCACCCGCGAAGATGGAGGTGTTGCCATAAAACTACCGTCACCCTCCCTGGTTACCGTAATCCCGAGCCCGGCCATAATCCTCTCGATTTCCCCCTGGTCAATATCGATTCCGATTATCGAGTCCGCTCTCTCCTTGCGCAATTCTATTTTTTTTGGTTCCGGGGGCGACGGGTATTCATCGACGAACTCAGTTCCGGACTCAAATGAATTCTGTTGATCCAGAATTTCCGTGACCCTGTTTATGGCTAATTTGGTGGCTTCAGGGTCCATGCCTTTCTCAAACCTTTTCGAAGCATCGGTAGAAAGGCCAATTTTCTGCGACGATTCTCTAATTCTGGCTTGATCAAAACAAGCCCCCTCCAGCAGGATGTTTTTGCTGGTTGATCTGACCTCACTTTTTTGCCCGCCCATTACTCCAGCCAGGGCGATTGGATCCGCCTCGTCAGCAATTACCAGGTTGTGGTTTTGTAGATTCCGCTTCTTCCCGTCCAGGGTAGTTAAGGTTTCTTCGCTTCTTGCTCGCCTTATCTTAATTGTTCCCCCGCTAATTTTGTCGAGGTCGAATGGATGGAGGGGATGTCCCAGTTCGATCATGGCGTAGTTTGTCGCATCCACGACGTTATTCTGGGGGCGCAGACCTATTTTTGCCAGGCGATGCTGGATAATTAACGGAGAAGGACCGACTTCAACCTCAGTGAGGACCCGGGCCGTGTAGCGGGGAGTGTCTTCGGGGTTCTCTATCTCTATCTCTACCTCGGCTGGCTTATTGGAATCGAACCGGGGGTCGGGAACATCCAGAGTTTTCCCGGTCAGTACCGCCAGCTCTCTCGCTACCCCTAGGATGCTTAACAGATCGGGTCTGTTGGAGGTAATCTCGAAGCTCAGGATCCAGTCGTCTAATTCTAATTTCTCCGATAACCGATCGCCGACTGAAAACTTCGAGTCGTCAAGAATCCAGATTCCGGAAGATTTTTCTTCCAGGCCCAGTTCCTCTTTTGAACAGAGCATTCCTCTGGACTCTTCTCCGCGGAACGTTTTTGGTTCTATTTCCGTGCCCGATAGTTTTCCGGGGGCCTCTATTATCGGAACAAGTGTCCCCTGGCGTAGGTTATCGGCGGCGGTGATCGTGGGTATATTTTGATCATTATCAATCCGGACCTTTGCTAAATGAAGGTTATCGGCCTTGGGGTGCTGGGAAAGGTCGAATACCTTTCCTACCGTTATATCCGACGTATCTCCAAGGTAGGTTATATTCTCTACTTCCGCCCCTGCCATAGTCAGGCGGCGTGAGTAGTTTTCAACTGCGCGTTCAGAGAATTCAAGATCAAGAAAATCGGCTAACCAGCGGTATGATACTTCCATCGCTCCTCCTAAAGGTTCAGGGAAATGTTAAAGTATGGTTTTCCTTTATCCTGACCATGATAAGCGTAGCCAAACACTAAATCAAAGGGTAATAAACCCCCCAGCGTCTTTCCCTGGATAGACAACTCGGCTCCACCTTCGTATTTGAACGCCTCCAGGCTTATATCATCTGGAGAGTTCCAGGTATCTCCTCCGGAGACAAAGATCCTCTGTTTAACCTGAGTAATTAGCGCCAGACTGCCGAGATAGTATTTATCGTCGGTTGATATCGGGAATTCGAGGGATATCTTCGAGAATACCTTGTAATTACCGGGGTAGGAATATTTTTGCCAGATCGGGGCATCAAATCTTCTTTCTTTCCATTCGCCGTAGCTTTTTAGTTCTGGTAAGTTGAATTTTAGGATGTCGGGGAGGTCGCTCGGGCTAAGGCCAAGGTTTGCGGAAAAGTTCAGGTACATATTTGGGAGGATTCTCGCCGTCTCCGATGCCGATAGGCTAAATTTGGCTGTTCCCCCCAGGGTAAAAGTGGAACCGAGACTTAGAGACCAGTTTTCCTCTATGGATTGAGACAGGTTTCCCCTGATTCCAAACAGGTTGTAGGTTCGTTCCCCGTCCCCCGGGAATCTCTCGTACTGAAGATCCAGAGAACTATTCTGGAGCCAGTATTGGCTTGCATAGCCGGTGGCAGGTTTAGACCAGAAATCGAAGCTGGATTGAAACCAGGCGTGTAAGTCGGTTATATCGAATTCGGATAATTTGTTAATCTCTGCCCTGAACCCGCCGGAAATCGTAAGATTTCTATTGAGGTTCAGACTTCCCTGAGAAGAGAGGCCCGGACCGATGGACAGCATAGCCCTGTTTGGCGTTCTTCCGGTAATTGTCCCCGGGCCCACCATCACAAAGTAAGCGTCCAGAGGCAGCCTGTTTTCCCCGAGAGAAATATCTACCTTTCGCGGGTAGTGGTTGTTAAGGCGGTTTACGTCCATAACCGCTCCGTCGGGATCTATGGTTGCTTTTTCAACTTTTTCTGGTTTTTTCAGGAGGATGGATCTTCGTTTTGACTCAAGTGTAACTGTTTTGGTCACCGTGGTCCCCGAAGTCAACGTGGCTTTCAACTCCACTGGCGTCGTCAGGGTTCCGTTCTTCGTTACGGTAATCTCATTGAGGTACTCTCCGTTGGACAGCTTTTCCGTCGTAACCTTTTCTATTCCGTAGTCCAGGTAACCGTCGGAGAAGAGCCATTCCTGGAAGAAATGGTCGGGAACTTTGTCCCCGGCAACTTCGCGGGCCTCGTTGGCAAGCATCTCTACGTTAATAATCCTGTCTCCATACTTTTCGTAAATTCTGCTTATAAGTTTATCCATCTTCTTTTTGCCTATAGCCTCTTCCAGAGTTCGGAGGATCATGAAACCCTTCTTATAGACCCTGGTCTGGGTCGCGTTGGCGTACTTTACGTCTTGGGCAGGCTTAATTACCGCCTCGTCGAACCCCTGTTGAAAGTTCACTATGTACGGAAGTTCAAACATATGCTCTTTCAGGTTGATATAGCCAAGCTGGGATTCTATCGCGTTTCTTATAAACCCTTTTCTCTCGAACCGGAAAAGGTTCGGTTTGTACTCCGGGTACTTGCTATGAAAATATCGAAGGGATAAAAATTCGGCGAAAGCCTCGCTGATCCAGTTTTGAGAATTCAAATCCGCCCCGACACCAATGCCAAACCACTGGTGTGCGATTTCGTGCGCAATTAGGTATTCGGAAAGCCTGTTTGTAATAGTTGATAGAGCCAGCTCTTTTTCCGTGAAGAAGGAACCACCGAGTACTATTAACCCGTCGGCTGCCATCCCGAAATATCCTGATTTGGGACTCTGGGCAAAGGTCAGTTTTTCTCGCTCGTATTTTCCAAACCTTTCCGAATAAAAATTTAATATTTCGTTTGCGTATGAAGACAGGAGCCTTGCCTCTTCCTGATAGCCGGGAAGGTGTAATACTTCGACCGTGTATCTCTTGAATTCTTCTACTGTCTTTCGGTAATTGGAACTGATTACTAGAGGAAAGGAGCGGGCCGAAGACAAGTCCATTTTTAAGGTCTTCCTCTTGGATTCCCCGGTTTGACCCGATTGGGATGCCACGTTACCTACCCCGGTGAAATCCTCCGGGACGTTGAGCTTTACCTGGAAATTTGCGTTTTCCATCTTCGTCTGGCTGTATACCTGTTCCTGGTATCCTCTCCACCATTCCGCCGGAGCTAACATTGGATACCATCCGAATCTCCAGGTGTAAACTCCTTTGTATAGCTCCTCATCCCCGGCTTTCTTTCTTGGAAACTTGGTAGTAAACTGAAGATTTAACGTCGTCCTTTCCCCGGGGCCCAATTCGTCTGCCAATTTAACTCGAACAACGGTATTTTCCAGAGAAAAAGTCTGCTTCGCTGGAGGTAACTGCTCCATTTCGTAGGTTAATTTATTTCCGCCCGGGCCGGTTATTTTGTTCACTTTCGTCCAGCCGGGATCGAATCCGGCGGGATATAAACTATCCAGGTTGATCTTGCTTAGATGAGGGTTTGGTTGCCTGTACAGGTTAGCGGATAATATCAAGACTACTTCCGAAACCCCGTCGTTCAGTGAGTTGGTAAGTTCAATTGTCTCGTTCCCCGTTATCAGGTGGTTACCTTCCTCCAATCTAGCGTCGATTTGGTAGTTGACCTTCCCCGCCCGGGCCGATGAATAAAACGGGAAAATTAAAAGAAGGGCAAGGGTTAATATAACGGTCGGGTGAGTCCTGGTGGATAGTAAATTTAGGATTTTCATATTCCTCCTCAGGAAACTGGAGGGCTAAATGTAAAGATTACAAACCTCGTTTATTCATTCCTATCGTGTTGGCTAAATTAACTAAGATACTTTCAGCAGTAGACGTAATTAAACTCAAAGTAAAACAAGTAACCCCCCGCTGCTATTGTTGATAATTATAGATTCGAGGATTTATTATTGCAATGTCGGAGAAACCGGGGAAGCCCGATTGGTCCTTAACTTTCTCCGTTGACAGATAAAGTTAGTCCCTGTATCCTTTGCTCAACCGGGAATGGTGTCTATGGATTTAAATATAGAACAGATGAAAGAGATTATTGAACTTTTTGAAGACTCCAATTTGACCGAAATAAGCGTCAGCCAGAATGATTATCAGGTTACGTTAAAGAAAAATTCCGGGAGCAGAAGAAGTTCCCGGATGGATAATGAAATACAGCATAGAGTAAGCGAGGAACAGAGCGAAATATCGGATCGAAAGAACCAGGAAAAAACCCCGTCGGAACTGGAAGGGCCCTCGGAAGATGTGGAAGAGAAAGTCACGATCACCTCTCCTATAGTTGGTACTTTCTTCCGTAGTCCCTCTCCGGATGACCCTCCTTACGTTTCAGTGGGTGATGAGGTAGGTGAAGGTGATACGGTCTGTATCGTGGAAGCGATGAAGGTGATGAACGAGGTGAAAGCGAATAAGGATGGAGAAGTTGTGGAAGTCTGCGTTGAGGATGGCGATCCCGTAGAGTACGGGCAGGAATTGTTTATACTGATGCCCTCGGACAAGGTTAGTTAGATTGGAAAAGATACTGGTTGCGAACAGAGGCGAGATCGCCCTAAGGATAATCGAAGCGGCGAGAGAATTAGGCCTGAGTACGGTTGCAATTTATTCAAAGCCGGATAAAAACCAACTCCACGTTGACCTGGCCGACGAAGCTTACTGTATTGGACCGAAAGAACCAAAGGAAAGTTACTTAAACCTACCTTCAATAATTGGGGCCGCCGATATAAGTGGCGCGGATGCCATCCACCCTGGTTACGGATTCCTCTCGGAGAACTCTCATTTTGCCGAGATTTGTGAGGGCCACGACATAAAGTTTATCGGACCCCCCTCTTCTGTTCTTGAGACTGCCGGGGATAAACTCGAGTCCAAAAAGGTAGCCGAACAGGCGGGGGCCGAGGTTCTCCCCGGTACTAAAATGGCGATTTCCAGTGAGGATGAGCTGAGGGAGGAGGCGAAAAACCTGGAATTCCCTCTTATCCTCAAGGCTGCCTACGGTGGGGGTGGCAGGGGTATGAGGCTTGCTCGTAATGAGGAGGAATTGGTCAATGGGTTTCAGGCAAGTAGTAAAGAGGCAGAAATTTCCTTTGGTGATGGTTCACTCTATCTCGAACAGTATCTCAATCAACCAAAACATATTGAGGTTCAGGTAATCGCGGACGAACACGGAAATTATGGACACGTAGGAGAGAGAGAATGTTCGACCCAGCGAAGGCACCAGAAAATTATCGAAGAGGCACCTGCCCCCGGAATCTCCCAATCCACAAGAGATGAACTCCGGGAGTCGGCTCTGGAGATTGCTCGGGAGTTTGATTACAGCAGTCTGGGAACCGTGGAGTTTTTGGTTGATGACGATGAGAACTACTATTTCATGGAATTAAACGCCAGGATTCAGGTAGAACATCCGGTTTCGGAAGAAATTTCCGGGGTCAACCTCGTTAAGGAACAAATAAAGCTGGCCCAGGGTGAGGACCTCGAAGTTACGAGGTATTCTGACCTTCGTGGACATTCGATGGAATTTCGGATAAACGCGGAGGATCCAAAAAACGAGTTTATGCCATCTTCCGGACGAATAGATCTCAAACAGTTGCCTGGTGGACACGGTGTGAGGCTTGATACCTGGATTTATGATGGAGCCGAGGTGTTTCCCTACTATGATTCCCTTCTTGGAAAGCTGATTGTTACCGCTGACCGGCGTTACGATACAATTACAAAAGCGATTTCGGCTCTTCGCCGATTTCGGATAGAAGGGGTGAAGACAAACGTGGACCTCCACCTGGACCTGATACGTCAGAAAAAATTCAGAACGGGCGATTACTCTATTACTTTCCTCGATCAGTTTATGGAAAAAACCGGCACGGAAGAAAGGGTTTAGTATACTGCGGACTGAAATTCTTATCCTTCAATACTCTCTCGGTAGTCAATAGCTCCATATTTTAGCGCTGAAAGGCGTTCTTAACGAGTTTGGGTAACTACAAACTTTAAGGCATAAATTTAATTTGTTTCTAAATTTTTTTCAATAAGTCTTAGGAGGTAAACCAATGAAGGTATCCGAAGCAATTCGTTCAAGGAGGAGCGTCAGAAAATTTCAGGATAGGCGAATTCCTCGGGACGTGCTGGAGGAATTGGTGGATTATGCTCGGCTGGCGCCCAGCGGTATGAACAAACAACCGCTTGAATTTGTAATAGTGGACAAGCCCGACTTGGAGCGGAAGATTTTCGATTATACCAGCTGGGCTGGTGCCGTGGATTGGAACCCGGGTCCGGAGGAGAGACCACGTGCTTACGTCTTTATTTTGGTTAACGAAGGTGTAAAGCCGGTGACAGCGGATTACGATGTCGGTTTAGCTGCGGGCAATATCTGTCTTGGAGCGGTGGATACGGGATTGGGGTCCTGTATACTGGGAGCGCTTGAGTACGAGTCCATCGAGACACTACTTGGGATTCCAGGCGACCACAGGCTTGATCTCGCTGTCGGCCTTGGTTATCCGGACCAAGAAGTTGTACTGGAGGACGGAACCCCGGAGATAGACTACTGGCTTGATAAAGAGGGTGTGTTTCACGTTCCCAAGAGACCGTCAGAAAATATCATTCACTTCAACGGGTGGGACGATTAGCTATAGTAAATAATTCGAATTACCTTGTTATTTAAAATGATTATTATATAATTATGACAAGTTGTTCGAGAAAATCTTCTAAAGGGAGGTAAAAATGGCGAAAAGGAACGTAGAATTAATCGAGAAAGCCGGTATAGACGTTGCTCAACTTAAGGAAAAGTTAGTTGACGCCGCGGCGGCGGAATTTACCACTTATTATTATTACACAAACCTTCGGACTCACGCTGTGGGGCTCGAAGGCGAATCTATAAAAGAGATAGTCGAGGATGCCAGGCTGGAGGATAGAAACCACTTCGAGGCCCTCGTCCCAAGGATTTACGAGCTGGGCGGAACTTTGCCCAACGACATAAAGGAATTTTCGGACAGAGCTGCCTGTATGGATGCCAGGTTGCCCGATGAAGAAACTACGGAAAACCTGCTTGAAGTATTGCTTGACGCGGAGCGATGCGCCGTAGGCGTCTACACCGATATTTGTAATTACACGCGAGGAAAAGACCCCAGAACCTACGAACTCTCCACGGCCATATTGCACGAGGAAACAGAACACGAGGCCTGGTTTGAGGAAATTCTAACGGGAGAACCTTCCGGGCACTATCGGAGGGGCGAACCCGGAGTCAGCCCTTACGTGTCTAAATTCATTCAGAACAAGTAAACCACTAGATTCCAAAAACAGGGGGCGCAGCATTTTTGCTGTGCCCCTTCTTTAGTAAAAAACTTAAGTATCTTACCCTTGATGTTTGCTTCCCACATTATCAACTCCACTCAACAACCTATAAAAGTTTTTTCCTGATATTTAACAATTTGCTGCCCATTTTAAAGTTAGGTTCCAGAACGAGTGGGGATTGTTTACCAGAGTGGAATTCGGGGAACCGAAAGCTGAGTTTCGGTGAGACCCTGGATTGGGTTCCAGGCAAGTTTTGGTAAATTTAATCTGGATTAAGAAAAAGTTTAACCTGGGATAAACTTCTAAACGCCGTTGGGAAATGAAATAGAGATGAATATCCACCTGGTAGGACTGACTGGCATTCACTAAAATCTAGCTTGAAAAACATAGGTTTTACAGTGTTTTCGATAAAGCGAAATACGTCAATGGCAGAGGAGGTAGACCATGGAAGCTATAAAGACGAAAGGTCTGACCAAAAGGTATAAAAAATTGTTGGCACTAAACAATGTTGACCTAACGGTAAACGAAGGAGATATATACGGTTTCCTTGGCCCCAACGGGGCGGGTAAAACTACCACCATTCGATTGATTCTCGATTTGATTTCCCCGACCGACGGGAAGGTCCATGTCTTTGGCCACCGAGTTGCCGACGGCGTCGCTCAAGTTTTACCCCGAATTGGTTCCGTCCTTGGTAATCCCGCCTTTTATCCTCACCTGTCAGGAAGAGAAAACCTGAATCTGTTTAGAGATTTGCTTCCTAAAGGTGACCACATGTCGGTGGAAGAAGGACTTCAACTGGTTAATTTAAGGGAAAAAGCGGGGTTGAAGTTCAGCAATTTTTCCGCCGGCATGAAACGAAGGCTCGCGCTGGCTTCCGCCTACATCAAAGATCCCGATCTGTACATACTGGACGAGCCGACCAACGGACTAGATCCGAAGGGGAGGGTCGAAGTTAGAGATGCGATAAAAAACCTGGGCGGTAGAGGGAAAACAATATTTCTGTCCTCACATCTGTTAAATGAGGTTCAGGAGGTTTGTTCCCGGGTTGGTGTTCTGAAGGACGGCCGGCTGATAAATGAAAGTCACGTTTCGCAGCTGCTGAGGGAAACCAGCGGAGTTATAGTTACCGCAGCGAAGGAGACTATGGAACGGATATCTGATGTTGTATCGGAACTTGATTATGTTAATGGGGTGGAGATTTCCGATGACAGAGCTTTTGTCGATTGCCCGACGGATAAGAGTTCTCAAATTCTCACGACCCTTGCGGGAGAAGGTATAGAAGTACAAGAGGTAGAAAGGAAGGAACGCTCCCTGGAAGATGTCTTTATTGAGCTCACAGAAGACAAGGAGGCTCATGATGAATGAGACGTTAAGTGCTGAGCTTAAAGTGGTAAAGAAAAGGAGGGCAGGCTGGGTTTTGCTCTTAGTTTTGATTGCTTTTCTTGCCCTAAACTATCTGTTGACCTACTTTGCTCCAAACGTACCGATTGCAAAAAAGTTTCTTCTGCCGAAAAACGCGATGAAGTATACGATTTTTCAACTGGGCAGCAACGGGGTTTTCATGGCTGCAATATTTGGAGGCTTCTTCTTTGGTTCACCGTTTAGCTGGCGAACGTACGAAACCCGATTGGTTAACTTCCGGGGAAGGGATAAAATATTCGGAGGGAAACTTTGGACAACCCTGGTAATCCTGGCTTTTTGGTTGATTGTCGGACTGGCATTTGGCCATATAATTAGCTTTTCCCTTGGTTTTCTGGAAGGAAATCTTGCTTATTCTCCCCCGGGATTCTGGCTGGTGACCCGTGCTTTCTTCCTGGTTTTGGCCGTCTGGTTTTGTTGGTTTATGCTGGGCGGAACCATTTCCCTTTGGTCCAGAAGTACCGCAATGGGTGTTGGTTTAGCTCTTGCCTATTATTTTTTAGAGAATATTATCTTTGCGGTTCCCGGTTTTGCGGAACTGGTTGAAGGTTACACGTTTTTCTTCCTTGGACAGGCCTCATCCGGGCTATTCTTCCGGCTCTTCCCTGGTGAGTGGTTGGTTTCAAGATCTTCTGCGGCTGCCCAGGTAGCAGAGCTCCCCTCCCTAATCCCCGTGATTTTTGGTTATCTCGTGGGGCTGACATTCCTCGGCTGGTGGAGGTTTCGGACGATGGAAATTGCTGAGGGCTAGTTACTACAAACGAGAGCCTTTTTCTATAAAACCATTATTTTTAATTGGATTCTGTTTGTAAAATATTTTACCGTATACCTTGAAATAACGTAAAAATCCTCCTAAATTTTGTGAACTTTAATATTTTGAGAATGTGCTCACATAATATTAAGGAGGTAGGTGTTTTTAAATTGCGGTTTATAGATATATATGAGGTTTTGAAATGACTGACGATGACTGTCTTCCTTCAAGCTGTGGTACCCAAGAGACGGAATGTATCTTAAATGATCAGACGGTTCGGGAATTACTTACCAAAGAAAAAGCTGCCAAGGTTCTAAGTTACGAAAGAGGTGAAAGTATATTTGAGGCCGGGAAACCAATTGTGGGATTCTATATAGTCTGTAAAGGCGCTGTCAGGGAAGCTTCTAACAATAATGGAGAAATTATTACCTTGAGCCTGTACAAACGGGGGAACATTATCACTGGAGACGCCTTTTTTCGTGGAGTAGAGTGGCACAAGACTACTGCTAAATCCGTGTTCGGATCGAAAATTGTATTTTTGCAGAGAGAGATATTCCCCCATCTGATGAGGATTGCTGGAAGTAAAGTGGGTAAAAAGCTGGCAAGAAATATGAGGCATCTGAGACAAAGGCTCGAGCTTTCCCCCTGTTCGGTTCTGGAAAAGACAGCTTACTGGCTAACGAGGCTCTCCCAGGGTTTAGCGCATACTTTTAGAATTACTAACAAAGTTCTATCGGACATAGTTGGCTGTTCGCCGGTTACGATGTCCAGGGAACTTGGCAAGCTTATTGATGAAGGTCTAATTGATAAAGATGGGTCCGAAATAGCCATCCTCGAGAACGATAAGTTAAGGAAAATGGCCAGTTGCGGACGTGCCTTATACCCAAATTGAGCTATTTTTCCCTTTTGATTGGAAATTATATTTGGTCCAGAAACCAACTTTGCCAGCAAGAATTGGTCCAGCACCCAGATGAGTTACGAAACCTGGCTCAAGAGTTTTTACTTCACTACGGTATAGGCTGCCAGGCTCGTTTAGTGGTAGATTATATTTCCAGGTTACTTTTCTCATCTGGGTGCTGGTTGAAAGTTTCGAGAGAGCAAGTTGGCTTTAACCTTTTAGAGGTTACCAACTGGGTGAAGCAATTAAATTTCTCATGCAATAGGTAGTTAATCTTGTATACTAATTTAGAAGTTGTTCTCGAGTGAGAGAATTGCACAACTTAGGATGTAGTATGGACAAATTTGCCCTTGTCTCCAGGACTCCCGGTTAAATCTTGTTCCTGCTCTTAAGTCCGGTTAAGCTGAACTGTGGAAGTCAGGAAGTCATATAAATTCCACCGTTGGCGTTTATGGTTTCTCCGGTTATATAGCTTCCATCATGTGAAACCAGGAAGGAGATAACTCCCGCAATTTCCGGGGATTCCGCTACTCGATTTAGTGGGATCTTAGAGGCTATTTGCTCCTCTTTTTCTTCTAGTGATTCCTTGGTCATTGGCGTCCTGGTATAACCCGGGGAAATAGCATTGACCGTTATCTCCGGGGCAAGTTCCAGTGCTAACGATTTCGTCAGGCCGAGGATCCCGGCTTTTGAAGATGCGTAATGGGAACCATGGTCCGATCCGGTCATTGCTCGTAGGGAACTGATATTTACAATCCTGCCCCATCCAAGTTTCTTCATCTCCGGGGCGGCTGCCTTTGCGCAGTTAAAGGCTCCTGTAAGATTTACATCTATTCCTTTCTGCCAGTTCTCGTGTGTTAGTTCGTCCAGAGTGGCATGATGGGAAAATCCCGCGTTGTTCACTAGAACACCGAGGTCTTCGTATTCTTCTCTGGTTTTCTCTACCAATTTGGTTACGTCATCCGGATTGGAAACATCAGCCCGAACTGATATAGCTTCACTCCCGTGATCTTCCACCATTCGTACAGTTTCTTCTGCTCCGTCTCTGTCCTGAGAGTAATTGACCGTGATTTTAAATCCATCCTGAGCCAGTCTTATGGCGGTTGCTCTCCCAATTCCCCGGGAACTTCCAGTGATTATGGCAGCTACGTTTTCCATACTATTCACCTCACATCTCATTTTTTTTAGAAAGAGGGCGGGGATTTTCCTTTCCCCCGCCCGACAGCATTTAGATGTACTTAGACTTCAATTGCATCTACTGGGCATAGATCGGCGGCCTCTTCACAGCAACCTGCTTCGTCACATTCGGATGGGTCTTCTTTGACGTCCGCATAGCCTTCATCGTTATTTAATTCAAAGACGTCGGGACAGGTCTGTGAACATAGGCCACATGCAATACATAGGTCCTTGTCTACCGTTGGTGATGACACGCTTTTCCCTCCTTTATTTTCTTGAAAACTGTCAAAAACCCCACCCCAGGGGACGGGTCTTGTAGAAAACCATTTGGATACAAACCCAAATTTGAAAAACGAGAATTGACCCAGCACTCAATTGAGGAGAGGTACCTGGTTAAAAAAAATGTACGAATCACTAAGGTTAACTGAGCTAAACTAGATAAACCTACCATAATTCCTCCAGGTATCAAATCTCAATTGAGTGCTGGACAAACACCAGCCGATTTATCTCCACAGCAAGTGTGGAGCTTTATCGGCAAGTGTTGGTAAAGAATATAGGGGACCTGAGGACAATGGGCAAGGGAAGTTAAGTCAGTATCGAACGGGATTTTCTAGGATTCCAACGCCCTCGATTTTCAACCTGACATTATCACCCTTGTCGATTGGAGAGATCCCCATTGGAGTGCCGGTCGAAATTACGTCCCCTTTCTCCAGCGTCATAAATGAACTTATCTCTTCAAGTAAATCGGGAATATCAAATATCATGTTTGACGTATCCGATGTCTGACGAACCTCACCGTTAACCTCCAGCTGGAAGGATATCGGCAAATCAATTTCGTCTGGTGTCGCAATAAAAGGCCCGATTGGGGCGGCAGTATCAAATCCCTTGGCCCTGACCCAATTTTGCTCCCACTCTTGGGCATCTCTATTGGTTACATCGTTCAGGCCCGTAAATCCCCAAATATAGTTGAAAGCCTCCTCGCGGTTAATGTTCCTGCACTTTTTTTCTATGATAACTGCTACTTCACCTTCTGGGTCGTACCTGTTCTCCGGGTTGATTATGATCGGCTCGTTTGGGTTAGTGATTGCAGTAGGGGGCTTGAAAAACAGAGAAGGATGGTCCGGTGGCTCGGACCCCGTTTCCTCGATATGATCTCTGTAGTTAAGACCGACGCAGATTATCTTTGCTGGCTTTACCGGGGCCAGAATATCTACGCGGGATAAGCTAAAAGTTTGGTCGGTGGTTTCGATAAAATCCCCGTTGACCACCTCTCCCCGAAAGGTTTCTCCTGTTTTTGGATCTCGTATTCTGGCTAATTTCATGCTATCACCAGGTTAGAGTTGCATTTTCTGTACTTATTGCCTTGTCCAACCGACGGACTCCGCCAACTGCTTACACTGGATGCGGATATAGTTTTTCTTGCGAATGTAGAGTGCCAAGCTAAGTGAGTCTACCCCGACCAAGCCCCCTGGATGTGTCTCGGGGTTTTTATAACCCCATTCCGGAAGTATTAACTTTTTTTAATAAGCCCCCCTAGTGTGAGGTAATTGACTAACTAACGAACTTTACTATAGCCGCGGGATCAAGGACTCGAAAACCGAAGCTCTCCGTGATGAACAGCTTTACTTTCTTCGTGCCGTGATCCTCGTATCCTATCGAAAAATCCTGTCCAAGGGCCATTTGTAGGTCTTCACTCCGCGTTGGGACAATCAACGGCTGTTCAGCCTTAGAGCTATAAATAATTGATCCTCCAATTAGATCCTCCAGCTGTCGTTTTAGTGGGTAGCCCTTTGAGGCCTTAGCAATGGATTGCCACAGGTCTTTGTCCACGACCAAAGTATAGGGGCCTTCAATCGCTCTATCCTGGAAAACTGTGACGGCTTCCGATGCTCCCTCAAGTATTCCACTCGACCCTTCGGGTAGATCAATCGCTGTTTCTGCTGCTGGAAGAAGCCCTTCTATTCCTGCTTCTGACAATCCGTGGTAAATAACTTTTTCCTCGAATTGAGCTGCATCGGCCGCGGCCTCCTCCAGTGGTTCCAGGTCTACGTCTTCCGCGCCTCTTGTCAGGTTATCCAGTTCCCAGATGTTTAGTTCGAACGATACCCTTGTTTCTACCAGAGGCAGGACTTCTCTTATTCCGTACCTGACTGTATCCGGAGAATCTTCTACGATCGACAACCTTCCCTTGGAGATTGCTGACTTGTCCCACCCTTCAGGGTCCATGACATCGACAAATTTCCTGCCCGTGAGCTGGTTTTCCAATATTTCCTTTGCTTGATCATCTATCTCTTCCCATCCTTCATCCGTAATTGGAGCAATAGATCGTTTTAAAATATCCATAGATTTCACCTCTTTAGTGAATTATTAAAGACTACCCAGTCCTAGATCGGCCGGACCGTCATCTTCCGCCGACTCTTCATCTCCTGCTGACTCTTCGTCTTCTTCCAGTTCTTCCAATTGTGTTATCGGTTCTTCCGAAAATAGGTATGTTTGCAGCTCCTCGTCCCAGCCGGGCATGTTTCGCCTGAGCCATTCTATTGCCATGCAGGCATGCTCAATTTCCTCATCCCGGTTGTGGGCAAGTAGATTTGCTAGCTCCTCGTTATCAGAAGCTGATGCCCTTTGCTGGTACCAGTTTACTGCTTCTACCTCTTCCTTTAAGCTCATCAAAGTTCGGACTATATCTCTGTCTTTGGCCTCTAACTCGTCTACCGGTTCGTGATATTGTGTCATAGTATACCTCCTGTCTATTCTTCTTTAATTAGAATAACTTCAATTGTTCCTCAACTCAACTGGGGTTTGAGGTGTTGCTTAAACTCCGCTTTGGGTTCTCCGGGGTTGTTTCAAGGTCTAACCCGGAAAAGTACGGATTTTTAGATGTTAAATCCTGAGATCCGTCGATCTAAAAAATATTTAACCTTTTAC
>JAGXLP010000104.1 GCA_018334615.1 Candidatus Bipolaricaulota bacterium | reverse complement strand
ATTCAATCGCTGCGCATGTTTGCCATAGTAAACGTAATGACTCGAGGAGGGCCCTTTCGCTCATCCGAAGTACTGGCCAACTACATGTACGTAGAGGGGTTTAAGAACTATAGCATGGGCTACGCTTCGACTCTGGCGGTCGTGTTGTTTCTGATAATACTATTATTTGTATTCATTTATCTCTATCAGATATTTAAAACCGAGGTCGAGTATTAATGTCCAAGAAAAGGGCGATATGGATCGGAACCTTTTATTTGATCGCGATAGTAATTTCCCTTCTCTGGCTCTTCCCTCTATTTATCGCCGCCACTACTGCCTTTAAGTCCATGTCGGAAGTGGTCCAGGATATCTACTGGTGGAATCTTCCGGATAATTTTAGTTTTAAGTATTTCCTGGAGGCGTGGAATCAGGGGGGAATGTCCCGGTACTTTTTGAGCAGTTTTATAATTACCGTTCCATCCGTTCTGGGTGCTCTATTCTTCTCGGCACTCGGGGGGTTTGCCCTGGCAAAATACAAGTTCAAATATAATAAGCTGATTTTGGCGATCTTTATTGCCGGAAATATGATTCCATTTCAAATGATGATGTTCCCGGTATTCAAAATATCAAATACTCTTGGGCTCTACGATACTTACCTGGCAGTGATTCTCTTTCACATTTCGTTTCAGATGGGTTTTTGTATCTTTTTTCTCAGGAACTTTATTCGGACCATTCCCACGGATTTGCTCGACGCTGCGAGGGTAGATGGAAGCAGTGAGTTCAGGATATTTCTCCAGATCGTCTTACCCCTGACGAAACCGGCTCTTGCAGCCCTGGGAATTCTGGAGTTTACCTGGATCTGGAACGACTACCTCTGGGGACTGGTGTTGCTTGCCAGCGATAATCTCAGGCCTGTCACCGTCGGTCTTGTTTCGCTTCAGGGTGAGTATCTCTCTAAATGGAATATTATTTCAGCCGGATCCTTAATTGCGGCTTCGGTTCCGTTGTTAGTTTTTCTTTTCTTCCAGCGCTACTTTATCCAGGGCCTGATGATGGGATCCAACAAGTAAAAACTGAACATTGGAGGTTTGCCCATGCACTTTGGCGTTGATTATTACCCCGAACACTGGCCCGAGGAAAGATGGGACCAGGACGCGAAAATGATGAAGGATGCTGGATTTAATACGGTACGTCTGGCAGAGTTTGCCTGGTCAAAGATTGAAAAAGAGGAAGGGGAATTCGAATTTTCCTGGCTTGACAGAGCTATCGAAACCTTATCAAATCAAGGGATGGAAATCGTGCTCGGAACGCCCACGGCGGCCCCACCGCCATGGTTGACGGAAAACCACCCCGAAGTTCTGGCGGTAAACGAAGACAAACAAGTAATGAAACCGGGGCACAGAAGACACTACTGTGTAAATAGCGATATTTATCGGGAATATACGGAGACAATAGTTTCCCGAATGGCCGAAAGGTACGGAGATAACGATAGAGTTATCGGCTGGCAGACGGATAACGAACTTGGCCATCCCGTTTGTTACTGTGAAGATTGTCGGGAGAAATTTTTATCCTGGGTCCGGAAGAAATACGGGGATCTAACGGAGTTAAACAGTCGCTGGGGAACTACTTTCTGGAGCCACGAATACACGAATTGGTCACAAATACCACTCCCAAACGACAATCCCAGGAAGGGACCAAACCCTTCATTACACCTCGATTATAAACGGTTTTTTTCTCGATCGACAGTTGAATATAATAAGCTGCAGGTAGATATCTTACACAAGGAGACAGAGAACCAGTGGGTCTGTCATAATTTCATGCCACACTTTCCAAATTTCGACCACTTCGATATGGCTGAGGATCTGGACCTTGCAACCTGGGACCACTACCCGACGGAAATTCGGGAGTCCTACCAGGAAGTTGGTGCCGGTCATGACCTGACCTACGGGTTCAAAGGAAAACCCTTCTGGGTCATGGAACAACAGTGCAGTTACCTGACCCGGGATAAACTTACTCCAGCACCAAGGCCAGGCGAGGCGCGGATGTGGACTTATCAGTCGATTGCCCACGGTGCTGAAGGGATCATTTATTTCCGCTGGAGGCCGTGCAGGTTCGGTGATGAACAGTTCCACGGTGGAGTGTTGCAACACGACGGCTCACCCAAAAGCCCCATGTACCAGGAAATTAAGTCAGTAGGTCGGGAACTCGAGAAAATCGAAGGGGCGATTTCCGGAACGAAGGTAGAAGCCGACGTGGGAATTTACTACTCTTTCGAGCAGAACTGGAGCATGGAAACTTATCGCTACCATTCGCCGACCGATTACAAAAAAGAAATCATGAACTACTATAGTGCCCTATTTGATGCCAACGTAAACGTAAAATTCGTTTCAAGGAAAAGCGACTTAAAAGAACTCAAACTCCTTATAGTACCAGTCCTCCCGATGGTAGACGAATCCCTCGTAACTAAATTTGAAAACTTCGTCCAGCGGGGTGGAAGTCTTGTCTGTACATACAGAGCGGGGATAAAGGATTTCGACAATCACGTTACGGAAAAAACCTTTCCCGGAAGACTTTCCGACCTATTTGGAATCGAAATTCACGAATTCTCTCCGATAGAGGAAAAACCCGAGGTAACTCTTGCCGGATTTGAAGATGTCGAAAAGACCTACCCTGCAAGAGACTGGGTAGATTGTCTCCAGCCGAATGAAGCACGTTCATTAGCTGATTACGATGAGGGCTGGCCAGCCGAGAAAGGTTATGCCGGAGTAACCGAAAACAACTACGGAGACGGTACGGCCTATTACGCAGGACTTTCGAGCAACCAGGACTTCTATACTGATTTTGTTTCGTACCTGCTGGAACAGTCAGGGGTCGAGCCCATTTTATCCGGGGATAAGGGTGTAGAAGTAAGGAAAAGGATTAACCCGGAAACGGGAGAAGAACTGATTTTTGTAGTTAATAACTCTTCCAAATCCAAATACGTCCAGCTTTCGGGGGAATTTGAAGAACTGCTTACGTCAAAGGCTGTATCCGGTAACGATGAGGTTGATCCCTTTGGTGTGATGATCCTTAACCGGGTTTAATTAAAAGAAAGTCAAATCAGTGCAAAATGATACTGATACGGGTTGTCCGAGGTTTTTAACACAGAGGCTGGCTAAATATAGTAATTTTCGTTGTTAAGTTCTATAACAGGTGGAAGGTGGTACAGTTTTATGGGAAGTCCAAAGGTAACAATAATTGGTGCCGGAAGCTTTTTTACCAATTCCTGGATTCGCGATATAGCCTTATCCGAGAAACTTCGGGAGGGGACTTTCGCCCTAATAGACACTGACAGAGAAAGGCTGGATATATCGAGAAAGATGGCCGAAAAGTTGGTCTCGAAAATCGGAACCAACTGGAAAGTGTTGGCTTCGACCGATAGAAAAGAGCTCTTACCCGGAAGCGATTACCTGATCAATACGATAGAGGTTGCAGGGATTGAAAACGTAGAAAAGGATTACGAGATACCAAAGAAATACGGAGTGGATCAGTGCATTGGCGACACTACCGGGCCGGGTGGAATAATGAAGGCTTTTCGGACTGTACCTGTTTGGCTGGATATCCTTGAGGACGCGGAGAAACTGTGCCCGGAAGCTCTGGTTTTAAATTACACGAATCCGATGCACATGATGACACTTGCTGCAAATAGAGCATCCGATATGAAGGTGATCGGTCTCTGTCATTCTGTCCAGGGGACTTCAAGGCAACTTGCCGACTACCTGAATATACGATACGAAGAACTTGATTGGGAATGTGCGGGGATAAATCACATGAGCTGGTTTACCACACTTGAACAAGAAGGAGAAGACCTCTATCCCGACCTTCTAAAAAAGGCCGAGGAACCGGAAGTCTACGAAAAGGATCCAATTCGGTTTGATATAACCAGGGAACTCGGCTACTTCGTTACCGAATCCAGCGGCCATTTTTCCGAATACGTTCCATACTATCGCAAAAGCTCCGAGCTTATCGAGAAATATTGCCGGGTAGGATATCGCGGGGAAAGCGGGTTTTACTCCAAAAACTGGCCGAGCTGGCGGAAAGCGCTGGACGAGTTCCGACAGAAATGGATCAGGGGAGAAGAAATTTCGGAAGAACTGAAACAGAATACACCTGGTCTTGCAGATTTCAACCTGGAAACTAGAAGTCAGGAGTACGCTTCCTACATCATAGAGGCCCATCAAACTGGTAAGGAGACGGTAGTCTATGGCAATTTTCCTAATAATGGTCTTATTGATAACCTGCCACGGGACGGAATAGTGGAAGTCCAAACACTCGTCGACGGCAATGGCTTTCATCCCTGCAAATTCGGTTTTCTTCCCGAGCATCTTGCCGGGTTGAATCGCTCAAACATAACCGTCCACAAACTCGCTGTAGATTCGATTTTAAATAAAGATAGAGAAGCGGGGGTTCGAGCTTTTATGCTGGATCCGTTGACTGCCGCCGTATCTACTCCTGCCGAAATCAGGGATATGGCAGAGGAACTCTTTGCAGCTGAGAGGAGTTATATTCCAGATTATCTAACCAAATAATACAGGGGTAATTATGAGTAAAATCCTTGATGAAACCACCATCAATAATCTGAAGAAAAAGAGGGTAAAAAAGGAAGACGGAAGGATAATTATCTACTTCGAAAAGATCGGCAATGGCGAGGAGGATTAATGCCAGAACTCAGGTGGAATCCGGTATTACGGCGTTGGAATATAATTTCAGACGCCCGGCAGGACAGGCC
>JAGXLP010000103.1 GCA_018334615.1 Candidatus Bipolaricaulota bacterium | reverse complement strand
TTTTGTGCCAATTATTAATGAATTCCACCACGGGCCCAGCCTTGAAAACTCACCAAAACTTGCCGAGCAAACCCCGCAGCTTGCTGCAGGGAGGAATCGGCTGGTTTTTGTCCAGCACTCAATTGAGATACGGACCTTGGTGAAACTATCGTAAGCTTAACCTGCTGGGTAAAGTAAACAAGAAAGCTTTTGTTTGATTTACCCAAGTTAATCTCCTCAATTGAGTGCTGGGTCAATTTTCGGTTGTTAAGTTAAACATCCTGTTGTTAATGTGTTTTTTTTCAAGCCTCGTTTCTTGGGGCGTGGTTCTTGACTAGCAACTTCTCTTGTACTTAAGATAATTCAGACAGTTCTTGTCCGCTCCCAGCAAAGCCTCTGCCGCTTTCAACGTATCCATCATCGCCTTGTCCGTAGGATCGATGAGCGCTGCATCCAGGCCAGCTTCAAGCAACATGGCAAATACTGTCCGGTTTATAAGTGGTCGATCCGGAAGCCCAAAAGACATATTGCTGAGCCCGATATTCGTCTTTACACCAAACTCCTCTTTAATCCGACTGACCGAGTCTATCACGTACTGACCCTGTTCTTGATTGCTACCGATGGTCATCGCGATAACGTCAATATACAGGTTATCTTTATCTATTCCTAATTTATCGCACTTTTTAAGCAAAGCTTCCGTCTCGTTTAATCTATCCTCCACGGTTTCGGGCATCCCTTCTTCTCCCATCGCCAATCCAATTATCTCAGCGTCGTATCCGGACGCGACTTCCCGTGCCTGTTTTTTGTCTGCTTCATTACTAATCGAGTTAATGACCGGTTTATTTTCGACCTTCTCCAACGCAAATTCGAGCACTTCCGGGTCTGGCGTATCGATACAAATCCTGACATCTTCTATCTCGTCCTCAACTAAATCGATGAGCCAATCCATGTCTTTCTGCTCATCTTCCATCGACTCACCTGCATTCAGGTCAATTACATCCGCTCCCGTCTCTGCTTGATCCCGGGCGAGTTTTCTAATCAGATCTTCGTCTTTCTCCTTTAGTGCCTGTTTAACTTCGTCCCTCGTTGAGTTAATCAATTCACCAATTGTTAAGAACATTAGTCTAACCTCCAGGTTTTTTCCGTGAGTAAAAACTAACGGCAGGTCGTGCCCAGCTGCTTGTTACAAGCAATAATCCTAATACTAATTGCTTCATTCTTCTTTCTCTCTCCACCTTAAGATCGGTTCACGAGCGGCTTTCGTCTCATCCAGCCGGCCTACCGGAGTCGAGGTTGGAGCCTGGTGAAGTAGATCGGGGTCTTTCTCCGCTTCTTCAGCAATATTCAATAACGCCTGAACAAACTCGTCCAGAGCTTCCTTGGTTTCCGTTTCGGTAGGTTCAACCATGAGCGCTTCCTTTACGATCAAGGGGAAGTAAACCGTAGGTGGATGATAACCGTAATCAAGAAGTCTTTTGGCAATATCTACAGTTTTTACCCCTTCTCCGATATCGGTTCCACTCAGAACAAATTCGTGTTTGCAGAGACCCTCGTAAGCTACTTTGTAAGTGTTTTTCAACTCTTCTTTAAGATAGTTCGCGTTAAGTACGGCGTTTCCGCTTACTTTCTTTAACCCCTTATCGCCCAGAGCTCGGATATAGGCGTAAGCTTTAACCATAACGCCAAAAGGACCGGGAAAACTAGTAACCTTTCCAATAGTTCGAGAACTCTCGTAATTTAACTCGTAACCTTCTTCACTCTTTTCCACGGTCGGTACGGGGAGATAAGGAACAAGGTTCTCCTTAACCGCAACAGGACCTGCACCAGGTCCACCCCCACCGTGTGGAGTACTGAAAGTCTTATGTAAATTAAAGTGAGTAATGTCCATCCCCATGTCCCCCGGTCTAACCCTTCCAAGGAAGGCATTAAGATTGGCCCCGTCAAAGTAGCACAGCCCACCAGCATCGTGGACAATCCTGGCTACTTCGGTAATATCCTTTTCAAAGATGCCCAGCGTATTAGGCACGGTAAGCATAATACCTGCAGTTTCCTCGCTTACTGCACTTTTGAGTTCTTCCAGGTCAACAGTTCCTTCTTCATTGGATTTAATTTCAACCGCATCAAAACCCGCCACCGCGGCCGAAGCCGGGTTGGTTCCGTGGGAAGAGTCGGGGAGTAATATCTCTCTCCGGCGATTTAGCTCATTGTTATCCTCGTGATACTTCCGTATTATGAGCATTCCCGTTAATTCTCCGTGGGCACCGGCGGCCGGTTGAAGCGTAATTCCGTCCATGCCGGAGATAGCCTTTAGGTCTTCTCCCAGATCATACATCAATTCTAGATTACCTTGAACAAGTTCTTCTGAAACCAACGGATGATGAGCTTGAAACCTTGAGTTTTTGGCCAGATCCTCCATAGGTTTCGGATTGTGTTTCATGGTACAGGAACCAAGGGGATACAGGCCATCATCTACGCCATAATTCTTCTTCGAAAGCTTGGTGTAGTGTCTAACCAGCTCCGGTTGGCTGACTTGGGGAAGAAGTGGGTCTTCGGAACGTAGTAGTTCATCGTCGAGTTCATCATTTGGACTCATCTCTGAAAACGTCTTTTCCGTAAAGGAGGTTCCGTATTTTCCTTCTTTGCTTTTATCGAAAATAGTCGACATATTTATCCCACCTCCCCATCCAATAACCGAACAAATTCATCCATTTCCCCTTTCGAGACCATTTCAGTAACTGCAATTAAAAAGCCATCATCCCACCCAACTGGTTTAAGTTTGTCGGGATGTAATAAATCGATACCCTCTCCTTTCATCTTATTCCAGAGAACTTGAGCGTCACCCGGGACCTCCATTGCAAACTCATTGAAAAAAGGTTGGTCCCAGGCCAATTTCACGCCGGGCAAGTTCTCGAGCTCACTTGCAAGGTAATGAGCCTTATCCCAGTTTATTCTGGCCAGGGACTTGAGGCCCGACGGCCCAATTGAAGCCAGGTAAACCGTAGCTGCCAGGGCGTTTAAGGCCTGATTGGTACAAATATTAGAGGTAGCTCTTTCTCTCTTTATGTGCTGCTCACGAGTCTGTAAAGCCATTACGTAACCTTCATTCCCCTCTCTGTCAACTGTCTTCCCGGACACCCTTCCAGGCAAGTACCGCAGATAATCTTTCTTGGTGGCAAACAGTCCCAGTAACGGTCCTCCAAAGTTCACCGGGTTACCCAGAGGTTGACCTTCCCCCACTACGATATCCGCCCCAAAACTACCGGGCGGTTCCAGCAGGCCAAGCGAAATAGGATTGGAACTGACGATAAGAAAGGAATCCCCCAGATCCTCCTTCAATCCACCTAAGTCTTCCACTATTCCGAGGTAATTCGGAGATTGTACAACCAATCCTGCAATGGAGTCCTCTCGGGACAAAATGGCGTCAAGCTCTTCCCTGTTGATTCGACCCTTTGTGGTTCCCAGTTCAATTACCTGTTTTTCTTCTGACGGCAAATAGGTTTCAATTACGTCCCTATACCTGGGATTAAGTGTTTCTGCAACTACAATTTTGTCCTTATTTAAATACTCCTGGGCCATCAGGACCGCTTCGGCGGCGGCGGAACCACCGTCATACATGGAAGCGTTGGCAATCTCCATTCCAGTTAATTCGGCAATTTCCGTCTGAAACTCAAACATCCAGGTAAGGGTTCCTTGACTAATCTCAGCCTGGTAAGGAGTATAGGCGGTATAAAACTCCGACCTGCCAGTTATGTGAGATACTACAGAAGGGATGAAGTGATCATAAAGCCCGGCGCCAATTAAGGTTAATCGGTCACCAGGCTTTTCGTTCCGATTGGCTATTCTGGCGACGTTCTCCTTTAGTTCTAATTCCGTCTCACCTTCCTCATCCAGTAAAGTTGCGCCAACTTTTAACCTGTCGGGGATATCGGAAAACAATTCTTCAATAGAATTGACACCAATATCCCCTAACATCTCCCTCCTGTCACTTTCCGTATTGGGAATGAAATCCATGAGGGAACCTTTGCCTTAACTAGTAAGTTCTTTTACCAAATTGCTTGCAGCTGCCGCGTCCGCTGCGTAACCATCGGCACCAATTTCATCGGCATAGTCCTGAGATACAGGAGCTCCACCAATAGCTACTTTCACTTGATCGCGTACTCCTTCCTCTTCCAGAGCCTCGATTACTTCCGGCATATGGGTCATCGTCGTTGTAAGCAGGGCAGACATACCAAGAACGTTGGCGTTGTGTTCTTTAACCGCTTCGACAAACTCTTCCGCCGGAGTTTCAGCGCCAAGATTAATTACCTCAAACCCAGCACCTTCCAACATCATACTAACTAAGTTCTGGCCGATGTCGTGCAGGTCCCCTTCCACCGTTCCCATTACTACTATTGCGGCAGGCTCCACTCCGGACTCTGCCAGCAACGGTCGTAGTATCTTCATCGCACCCTTCATGGCTTCGGCGGATAGTAGCATCTCCGGAACGTACCTGTCGCCCTCTTCGTACTCTTCCCCGACATCATCCATGGCGGGGACGAGGGAATCATTTAAAATTACCTCGGGATCCATTCCTTCGTCGACTGCTTTCTGGGTCAACTCCACCGCTGTATCCTCGTCCATGTCAAATACAGCTTGTCCTAAATCTTCGAGTAAGTCGCTCATTCTAACATTAACCTCCTTAAATATTTATTGTTGTTCTAGATTCTTGAAATCATTATATACTTTGATAATAGGGTTACAAGGAAGATTGTGGGATAAATTATCCCACTAAAGGA
>JAGXLP010000102.1 GCA_018334615.1 Candidatus Bipolaricaulota bacterium | reverse complement strand
GGAAATTCGGAAATTCAAAGATACAGATCGGGATGAGGTAAGGAAGATAGCAATCTCCACGGCCTCGGGCTACCCCAGGTCCGACCTTCGATTGATTGGGGACTTACTGACCGATTATTATGTAGCCTACGAACAGGAGCATCTGTTGGTGGCGGAAAGGGAAGGGCGGGTGGTTGGCTACCTCTCTGGCTGTTTTGATTCTGCTCGTTGCCGATGGGTTAAAACATTCCGAGTGATACCTAAGGCTATTGTTAAGGCTTTTTTTCGAGGAGAGATTGGCTGGAGGGAGGTTAGATATACGGGTTCCCTGGCATACGTGGCGTTACACGGAGGGACGAGAAATAACCCCCCGGACGGTTACCCGGCCCACTTTCATGTTAACGTAGCCGAGGGAGTGCGGGGTCTAGGTATAGGATCAAAACTGGTTAAAAAGTTTTTAACCATGTTGAAGGAAGCCGGTGTTAGTGGGGTTCATGTCCGGGTAAGACAGAATGACAAAAGGGCAAGCAGCTTCTTCAAAAAGTTCGGCTTTTCCAGAGAATACGGTTATCCTACATTATTTGCTGAGGGAAAGAAATTTCGCACTTCTCGATCGATAATCTACACAAAAGATCTTTAGGATTTACCCGAGTTTAATGAGCCTGTTTGCACTTCTGGCAAACGGGACGCCCCTCCGAGCTAGAGTTATGCTGAGTATCAGTTTACTCGGGTTGTCAATCTTCTCTAGTGGGATCGACAACCTGTAGGATCTTCGACCGGTATGGTAATCGTAACCATTACCCTTTTGAATTTCGGATTGATTGTGGAAGAGTTTCTTCTTTACGAACCGAAACGAATGTGAGTTTCCGGTTTCATCCCCGTTATCTCCCGAATTAAACGGCTTAATTGTAACTTGAATTTCGTTACTGGAGTGGTATCTGTTGAAGAAATCTATGGCAAGTTTTAAGGTCTCGGTGTTTCTTATCAGGCTTACGGATTTAATGTCCGGATACCGTCTGAGGCTAGCGATTCTGCTTCTCCTCTTTGGGTTGAGGTAGGAAAGGAAAGATTCGTCTTCTTCCTCGTTTAGGATAAAATCACTGGACAGATTTGGAGTTCCCGCGTAGTTGGACGACTTGTCCAAAAACAGGCTGGGAACGATTCCAAATAGCTCGTTGGCCCTGGCGAAGCTTATCAAATATTTTTTCATAAGCTGGGTTTGGGTTCGGTACTTCCCGATTGCCCGTAGCTTATGTAATCTCTCTCTGAAGTCCAGAGGTACGTCCACCCACTTCGTGTCGAGTCCTTTCAGATTCGTTGGTTCTGTTAATGACGCCTCCAGAAACTGGCCCCGTGGCCAGGGAAATTTCAGGTTGTGTACCAGGTAACTCAACATAGTCACTTTCTTAAACTTCTCATAACCCTCATTTTTCAGCTGTTCAAGAGCGTAGAGAACGAAGCCGTTTGTTGCCCAGTGGTCCGAGTGGCTGTCGTTAGGGTGGGGTAAATAGACTATCTCGGGTCCGTATTCTAACAGTAATTTTTTTACATCGCTTACCACTGCCGAACCGCAGTAGGGGGCTTCTATGGTGTAGCTATTATCGTATGGAGAGTGGTCGGTTTTGGTATACTTGGAGTAATAAAGCTCATTTTGTCCCCAGTGGTTAGTCCACATTTGGCTAAGTCCTCTGTCGGGGTAGCCAAAGAATTTAACGTCCTCTTCGTCCAGACCGAGGTAATCCATTGCATCCAAGGTCTCATTTTGACGCCTGTAGCCAAGTTTAACGAAATCCGCTTTAAGGAAAGGCAGAAAAGGGGGTCTGCGAATTTGACCGTCGCCGTTTGTCATAATAGCGACCTTTACGGACTTCTCGGTTTCGACGTATCTCTGGATCATGCCACCGGTACCAAGTATCTCGTCATCATTGTGGGGTGCGAAAATGAGAACCCTCTCACCCTCAATGGCCTTTTCTCCCCTCATCTTAAACTCACTTTCCGTATATAAATGTTCCCCATTCCTCAGGGCACGGGTCTTGCCCTGGTTAGGGGTAATTCCTCTAATTATAAGTTACTTTATGGAGAAAGTGAAATGGTTCAATTATTCTCTGATTTCGAAAGGATATTGTAAAGCTACCGGAGCTTGATAATATGAGTTTAGGGCTTTGTATAGATTAGTGGAGATTAAAAATATATCTCAGATATAGACTCATTTTCTGGAATGAATGTTTTGGGTCAACATAAGATATTCGTTATACATACTGGGTTATACTCGGTAATTGAATAACTGAATAGGATGCTTCGGTTTAATATGGGGTTAGTAGAGATTAATAGAGAACTATATAAAACTAACTAAGACCGAAAAGACTAGATCAAACACCCGAAATACCGGACTTTTCTCGGTAGATTAAACAGAACCACTGAAACTGTAGTTCACAAGTGTCGTAGGAAGGTTAGGTTAAGTGGATAGTACGGAGGTAAGTAGTACTGTACAGAACCTGATAATTCCATACGAAAGCCTCTATTTATCCCTGTTAGTACAGTACAAACCGCCCAATGAATGATGGTTATTGCGGTAGGTCATTGACCGCTTTTTCGGCATCCTCGTTTAATACGTCTGCATAGACCTGGGTTGTCTGGATCGATGAGTGGCCCAGTTGAGACTGGACAAGTCTTAGGTTGTAGCTACTGGACTTGTAGAGCATGGAGGCGTATGTGTGGCGGCAGGAGTGGATGGAGAACCTTTCCGGTAGGCCTGCCCTCTTTGCCCAGCGTTTAAAGGCGTGGTACACTGCCTGGCGGCTGAGTTTTTTTGATTTACCGCTTGGTGATAAAAAGACAAGGTCGTCGTCGCCCGTTGGTTCCCCTCGTTCCTCCTTCCATTTGATGTATTCTTTGAGGTGATTCTTTAAATCCGCTCCAATGGATACTCCGCGCTTCTTATCCCCTTTGCCGCTGCGGACGATTATCGACGAATTGCCCTGATTGATCAATAAGTCCTCAACTTTAAGGTCACAAAGCTCCGAGACCCTTAAACCTGCGTCAAGAGCGATATGTAAAATACACCAGTCTCTCACGGGGATATATTTGCCGTTTTGTCTGCCCTCCCTTGCTGCACCCCGAAGTGTCTTCTTCAACCTCTTTACTTGCCTCTCAGTTAGGAAATCTTCTTGTGTCAGTTCTAGACTCATGATTCTGCCCCATTTTTGAGATTGATTTCTCTTTTTTGACCCCACTACCTGTTTTTTCTCCCTTGATGGGTGAAGAAAACAGATAGGGATTATTTAATAATCATCAAATTGATTATATTTAAGGGAATGAATACGGACAATTACACTCGTTTGCCCGGAAAGAGACGTTCGTAATATTTTTAACATAAGATACCTTTTGTTAAAAATACCTGAAAACGCCCGGTAGTACGGGACTCAAAATCGCAGAAATCGGAATTAGAACTGATAGTCCTCGATTATCTTCTTTTCTGAGTCTTCTTCGCCCACTTCTACCGTTACTTCTATATGTTTTCTTATTCCGGAGTGTTCCAGTTTCGGTTTGAACAGGTTGTCCAGCTGGAATATACCCGCGGAGTTGGACATCTCTATTACGATTTCTACCGGCTTCTTTTTTCCCCGTCTTATATTAACCTGCTCTATAGCCGTTGCAGAAACGGAGTGAATAGTTAGCTCTCCTTCTATAAAGGGTATTCTTGCCCGCCCGTGCTCCATGTCAAGAGCATCCGCAACTTTTACCGTTCCAGACTCAAGAGTGAGTGTATCTAGTTCCGTGCCGTGGGCATAACAGGCATGCAACACTTCGCCTTCCATTACCCCTAAATGGAAACCATCGTAGACGTCCTCCAGCAGGTCGATAATCAGTGAATCCGCCAGGCTAATACCAAACTCTTCGTGGTGTTCCCGGTGTATAGCATGCCCGAGGTCGTGGAGTGCGGCGGCCAGGATTATGACTATCTCCGCGTCTTCTTTTTTCAGGTCGTGGTCGGTTTCCACGCTGGATTTAACCCCGCTATTGTGGATCAACCGAAACATCCTCAGTGCCGAGTTGGCAACGATCTTTGAATGTACCGGACCGTGGTCATTTATACCCAGACGATCTACGGCATTTACGTTAGCAATGGTCCAGAGTCCGTTCAGCCTACCGTGATTCTGAATTCTATCTATAACTTTTTTTAACTTTTTATTGTCCTTAATCGGAACCGAAAACTTCATATATACCACCGATAATTGTTTAAGTAATTACAGCCATTCAAGCCACCATTTGTTTTCGTTATTGTCAACTTTTTTATTCCCTATATCCCCTTCACTATTGGATCTAGCCAGGTTCAGGATTAATTCTCGCTGAAACTCAAGCTCCTCCATGAGATAATCGATAAGATCGACCTTCGACTTTGGTTTAGGCTGGAGTGATGTAGTACTGTATGAATCCGTATCAATGTCATCTTCTTCACCAGGTAAGTAATCAGACCTTATTACCTCTGCTGCTTCGGATAGGAGTAATCCGCTTTCGTACAAATCCTGTAACTTGGTTAAAATCGTTACTCCCTCGTCGCCGACGAGGATTTCGTTGTTCTCTCCCCGCTTTATGTAAGGTTGTATCACGTCCTCCACTGCCTTGATCCTGTTCCGCGTCTGATGGATGGTATTTAGCCCGAGGATGTCTTTTAGCTGACGTACGCTTTTCATATTCCTTCACCTCTAGGAAATAACTGGATTGTAATCATAAGTCAGTTACCGCCGGAAGGCAAAAAAGGTTCAAAAAAATGAGTTTTA
>JAGXLP010000101.1 GCA_018334615.1 Candidatus Bipolaricaulota bacterium | reverse complement strand
ATCAATCGAGCTCTTCGAAGAAGGGGTAAAACTGGCCGAGGAAATCCAGACGGGATTGTCAGAAGCGAAGCTTCGGCTTAAGAAGGTAATCGAGGATAGCGAGCTCGACTTTGAAGCTGAGGATTTCGACCTCTAGAATACTTTAAGCTACCGAGGGTTTTTTCTTGGATACTGACATTAGTCATCTTTTAGAGAGTGGTCAAAATGGAAGAATTTGATAGTTTGGATTCACTTTTTAGAGAAACCACCAGCAGGTTTCCCAATAGCAAATTTAGAACTTCAATTTCGTCCCCCGATGACGGCTATGATTACAGGGATATTTCTTTTGCCGAACTCGCGACATTGGTTTCAAGGTTAGCTTACTCGATGGCCGAGGAATTTGATATCGAGGCCGGGGACAAAGTTGCCATTATAGGTAGACCTCACCCTAAATGGGCCGCTTCTTTTTTTGCCGCTCAGCGGGTAGGGGCTACAATTGTACCAATTGCTTACAATTTTACTTCTGAGGAAATCAGACGAGTGCTCCACGAATCTGAATCAAAGCTTGCTATAGTCCAAAGCGACAAACACTCAGTAGTCGCCGAAAAATTCAACTCGTTATCCCACCTGAACAATCTGGTAGTTTACGGAGGAGAGGCGGAAGAAGGATTTCAAACCTGGGATTCCTTTTTACCGACAGAGATGCTGGAAAAAGAGCGTTCTCAAGATCCCGAAGAAACTGCCGTGCTAATGTATACCTCGGGCACCACGGGGCACGGAAAAGGAGTTATGCTCTCCCACAAGAATCTCCTTTTCAACGTCAGGGACATAGCCGAAACACTGGAAGTTACCCCGGAAGATTGCATGGTCTCTATCCTGCCCTGGGATCATATATACGGGCTAACGACCACACTATTAGTTCCCCTGGCATTTGGAGCGTCCATGGTTTATACCAGAGATTACAGAAACCTTCCTGCAGTATTAAAGGAATACCGGGGAACGATTTTACTCGGAGTACCAAAACTATTAAACGCCCTATACGAGGAAACTTTGTCAAAGATCAACTCCACCTGGTGGACCAGATTACTATATAAGTTCGCTCCCGGTCTGTTAAAATCCAAAGTAAAGAAGAAATTGGCCGGGGAGCAATTTAGATTTATTACCTCCGGTGGCGCTCCGTTAAATCCGGAGACCGCCAAAGGATTAAGGGGATTGGGAATCGGAGTAATGGAAGGCTACGGATTAACTGAAACCTCCCCAGTCCTTACTTTTACAAGAGACCCCTTTACGGACAACACGGGCAGCGTAGGTCTTCCCCTGCCCAGTGTTGAGATAAAACTGAGAGAAACTAACGAAAAAGAAATCAACGAAGTTCTCGTGAAAGGACCAATCGTTATGAAGGGATACTACAAGAACGAGGAGAAAACCAAGGAAGTTCTGGAAGAGGACGGGTGGTATCATACGGGCGACTCCGGATGGCTGGACGAAGACGGTCGCCTTTATTTAAACGGAAGAATTAAAAACGTCATCGTTCTTGAATCGGGCAATAACGTCTACCCAGAGGAGGTAGAGCACGAACTCGAGCAGATACCGTTTATCGAGGAAGTGATGGTAAGAGAGGACAGGCGTAGCGGCAGAGCAGTTGTTTCCGCAGTCATTTATCCTGACTACGAGGACCTTGAAGAGACGGGTATCGAGGGGAAAGACTCCATTAAGTCCTTTCTCTGGGAAAAGATCAAAGCTGAGTCGAAAAACCTGGCACCTTACATGAGAATAAAAAGCAAACGCGATATCGAGATAATCGACGAGCCGTTTGAGAAGACACCCACCCAGAAGGTAAAACGTTACCTCTACCAGGGTCAGGGCGAAGAGTAAATACTTATTGGTTTCAGTACCTCACGGAAAAAACTCCAAACTCGTCCCTATATTCGTCCCGTTCAATTTCCACGTTTTTTACGTCTGCCAGCCTCGGGCCTTTTCTAGCCCACGAGATTAAACTATCTATATCCTCCTTTTCCCCTTCCGCAACTACTTCGACTGACCCGTCCGAAAGATTTCGTACCCAGCCAGTCAAACCAAGCTTTCGTGCCTGACTTCTGGTATTTGCCCGAAAGCCAACTCCCTGGACTTTGCCCATTATATTTAAACGCGCCCTCTGTTTTGCCATGCTATTCCGTAAACCCCCTCGCTTTTGTAGCTCAAATTTATGATAGTCGAGAATGCAAAATTTTCAATACTCCGCTATCCCCGGAGACATAAAACCCGGAAACGAACTCGACCATACTGATGCCAGCAATCTAAGAAACATGTTTGAAATAAAAAAAGAAGTTAGGACCCCCAGACCAAGCTCAAATCTATACCAAAAACTGTAGTGGTATTATCCGGCTCATAAACTTCGGTTACCTTGTCTCCGTTATCATAAAGGGCAGCTTGGTCTGATTTTTCTATTTCTAAGTAATGTCCATAGGCGTTGACCCTAAAAGCTAGACCAAAAAAGTCGATCCAGGTTCTAATGTAACCCTTTAAGCCGTAACCTTCATCCTGTTCCACCACGGGATCGTTAAAACGGGGATCTACATCGCTCAGGTAGGATTTGACAATACCGGACGATAGGCTGTATCCCTCTCCCCCAACTCCTATCGACAGATTAGGACTGGCGTTAATTCGTAAACTAGCGCCCCCCATCCAGAAGAGCTGCGGAATCTTTCGTCGATAGCCCCCATCGCCTTCCAGTTCGTTAGCCCAGTAGCGTATCCAAAACCCGCCATAGGCCTCCAGCAAAACCTGATCTACATTATAGGCGGACCCAAAGCACCCCTTAAACCGATAAACACTGTCCCGGCTTTTCATAGTGAGTGGATCTCCTCCCCAGGTTTGCCCGTCATAAGTCAACTCACCTCTGGATAAAGAACCTCCAATTTGGCCAAAGGTGTAGTCCGGGACAAAAAGGTCACCCCCTATAGGGAAGCGCGCGGACACATTTACGGTCGACAGACTTCCCCGGAGCTCTATTAGTGGTCCTAATTCATACTCCCTGTAGTCAAAACTTTCAGTACCCACTCCAATACTTATAGTGCTGGTCAAATTACTGTCAAAATCTCCCCTGGAATCCTCAAAGGCAGCATAACCGGGATAACAAGCGACACAGTTTAAACAGATAACCACACACAAGAATAGAGCAAACCTTAGAATCGCAGGATTAATACCCCGCTTTTGACCCTTAAATTTGATCATAAGAGTCATTTTGTCTCCTCAGAGATTCTCGTCCCCTGAAAATTTCAAAACTAGGTTGAATACAAATATTAACTAACCAAGATTTGTAAAGTTTACCACAAGATAGTCATTAAAGTAAGAAAAAAGTCTCCATAAAAAGGAGGTGAGTTTTTCTCAAAAGGTAGAAGGAAGGCCAGAAGTTCCAAACCTTCAGGACCTTACGCTTTCAGGTGTCCGTTTTCTGCCTAAAAAACTACTTGCCAAAGATATGACAACCCCTATATCAAGAAAGGGACTTTTACCAGTCAATATATGAGAGGTGGCATCCAACATGATTGAGTAACAACCATCCGTAATTTTTTAGAAACTATGAGAAATATCCGCAAAGTTGTAATATTTCCGGAAATGGAGAAAATTAGAAAAAAGAGGTGAGAGGACATGTTTAATTCAGTTTGGGATCTATTACAAAAACCTATCTTTACAGTAAGCGGGCAGGAAATTTCGGTGGTTTCTGTATTTTACTTCCTCGTAATTATCCTGATTTCATTCACCCTGGCTCGACTAATTATCCGTTTTTTGAAAAGAAACGTATATTCGAAGATGGAAATAGAGAAGGGTGCCCAGTTTACTCTTTCCAGATTGGTCAAGTACGTGATAATAGTTGTAGGTGTGTTGATTGGGTTACAGATGCTTGGAGTTAACCTCTCCATATTGGCCTTCTTAGGGGGTTTATTAGGGGTAGGTATAGGTTTCGGTTTGCAGAACGTATTTTTGAACTTTGCCTGCGGATTGATCCTATTATTTGAGAAGCCCGTCAAGGTAGGCGATCTCCTGGAGCTTAACGGCACTCTGGGTAAAGTAAAGGATATTGGATTTCGGGCCTCCCTGCTGGAGACCCCGGATAACGAAACACTCGTCGTCCCAAATTCCAGCTTGGTAACGGACGAAATAAAAAACCTTACTCACGGGGAGAATACTGACCTGAGAATTCACATACCTATAGGAGTTGCGTATGGTACTGACATAGAGCAAGTAAGAGAAATTCTACTCGGCGTCGTTGAGAGCGAGGAGAAAGTCCTGAAAGATCGCCCGGCTAAGGTCGTGTTCAAAGAACATGGTGATTCAGCTCTCGGTTTCGACCTGAGGGTCTGGATTATTACCCCCGGTGATAGACCCGAGGTGAAGAACAGCATCAGGGAAAAGATCGATAGAGAATTTAACGACCAGGGTATCGAGATGCCCTACCCAACAAGAGATGTATACTTATTTAAGGGAGAAGGAGAAGAAGGGGCAAAGGAGGTAGAACAGCTAGCTTAGCTTTTGATTATTATATGTGATAAAATGAAATCGAAATCCTGACTTGTGATACGTGTTAAAACTAGGTTTTAAGCGACTCCCTTATCCGAGTCTGATACTGAAAAATTAATGGGGGGAACTGGTATGAAATTTTGGATGGCGTCTACTTGTTTGTTTTTACTACTTCTATCCATAACTACAGGCATTGCATCCGGAAAAGATTATATCCCCATAAAGGAGGAGCGCTGGGAGAATCTCAAAGAATGGCAAAGATTTAACATAATCCTTAGAAATTCTACAGGCGAGACACTTTCAATTGCTGGATACTATTTCACGAGGTCTACTATTGAAGATTTTTACGGC
>JAGXLP010000100.1 GCA_018334615.1 Candidatus Bipolaricaulota bacterium | reverse complement strand
AAAGAATTGAGTAAATATCTATTCTCAGAAATTACAATTGACTGAATAGTTGGAGTTCCGCAAGTGTAAAGCTATCTACTTTTAAATGAAGGCAGAAGACTTGTTATTGACCAACCTTGTCGCCCCCCGCTCTCCGCTGAAATATGGGAGCGGGGGACTGTAATATCAGCAGTTATTTAATTTTTCTACATCAACTGCTGCCACCTTGAGTTCAGGAATCTTGGCAATTGGGTCCAGTACGGAGTTGGTCAACCTATTGGCAGCGGCTTCGGCGAAGTGGAAGGGGATAAAGACAGTTCCTTCCGGGACTCTGTCCGTGACCTTTGTCTTTATCTCTATCTCCCCCCTGCGGGAGCTTACCTTAACTTTTTCTCCTTCTTCAACTTCCAGAGAAGTTGCGTCTGCAGGGTTCATTTCCACGTAAGCTTCCGGCACGAGTTCGTCCAGTCCTTTGGACCTTCCAGTCATGGATCTGGTGTGGAAGTGGTAATACATCCGCCCGGTGGTCAGAGTCATAGGGTATTCCTCGTCGGGTGTCTCAGCTGGCTCCCGATAGCTAATTGGATGAAATTTACCTAAACCACGAGAAAACTCCCCTTCGTGAAGGAACTGAGTACCCGGATGGTCTTCAGTCGGGCAGGGCCACTGAAGTCCCTCTTTGTCCTTAATTCTTTCGGCAGTAATGCCTCCGTAGATAGGCGTTACCTCCGTGATTTCATCAGTGAGCTCACTGACACAGTCGTATTCCATTGGGTAGCCAAGTTTAGTACTTAGTTCGGAAATTATCTCCCAGTCCGGCTTGGTATTCCCTCTTGGTTCCAGTGCCCGGTTTAGCTTTTGGATTCTCCTTTCCGAGTTTGTAAATGAACCTTCGGACTCGAGAAAACTCGCGGCCGGGAGTATAACGTCGGCGAATTCCGCGGTTTCAGTAAGAAATATATCCTGAACTACGAGGAAATCTAGGTTTTCCAGACTTTTCTCCACGTGGCCTATGTCGGGATCGCTGACCATCGGGTTTTCGCCCATGATGTACATTCCTCTGACATCTCCCTCTTCGGCGGCGTTCATCATCTCGACCACGGTAAGCCCTATTTCTGGCGATAATTCGGTATTCCAAGCTTCTTCGAACTTTTCCTGATTTTCTTTGAGATCGACGTTCTGATAACCTGGATAAACGTTGGAAAGAGCACCGAGATCGCAGGCGCCCTGGACGTTGTTTTGGCCTCTAAGCGGATTGACACCCGTGGATTCTCTCCCCACGTTACCGGTCACCATAGCCAGATTGGCAGCTGCCAGCACGTTGTCCGTCCCGTGACTGTGCTGGGTAATTCCCATTGCAAATAGGATCGTTCCTTTATCTGCTTTCCCGTAGGTTAAAGCGGCTCTTCGGAGTTTGTCCCGAGCTATTCCCGTAATCTCTTCGACCCTTTTCGGTGTATAATTTTCAACTGATGCCTTGAATTCCTCGAAGTTTTCCGTTCTGTTTTTCACGAAACCCTCGTCCCAGAGACCTTCTTCAAGGATGATATTTATCATCCCCATAATCCACGCGACGTCCGTCCCCGAGTTCTGTTGCATGTGGATGTCGGCGTCGCCTTCCTGAACCAATTCTATCTCCCTGGGATCTGCTACGATGAGGTTTGCTCCGTCTTTGACAGCTTTCTTGACTTCGAGGCCGATAACGGGGTGGGATTCCGTCGTGTTTGAACCGGTGACCAGTATTGTATCTGCGTCCCGTATCTCCCCGATTGAGTTGGTCATTGCTCCGCTACCAAAAGCCCGGACCAAACCGGCAACTGTGGAAGCGTGACAGAGCCTGGCACAGTGATCGACGTTATTGGTGCCAATGGTTGCCCGCATAAACTTTTGGAATAGGAAGTTTTCCTCGTTGGTGCAAGTTGCAGACGAGAGACCGGCGATCGCGTCTCCCCCGGCTTCATCCTTAATTTTTTCCAGTTCGTCCGCCACTTTTGTAAGTGCCTCGTCCCAGGAGGCTTCTCTGAACTCCCCGTCTTCTTTGATAAGGGGTTCGGTCAATCTATCGTCTCGATTTACGAAGTCAAACCCAAATCGGCCCTTGCTGCAGAGCCTGATGTCGTTTGCCGGTGCTTCCGGATCCGGCGAAACGTCAACTACTTCGTTGTCCCGGGTATGGACGTTCATCCGGCAACCAACGCCGCAGTAGGTACAGATTGTTGAGGTGGTCTCTACTTCGTTTGGATTTCCTTTTTCTATCCGCATGTTGGAAGTAAGTGCTCCTGACGGGCAGGCGTCGACGCACTGACCACAGAACTGGCAGGTCCCTTCTGTTAACGATCTGTCAAGTGGTGGTGAGATCTTCGTCTCGAACCCCCGATTGACGAAATCTATTGCCGAACGGCCTCGAATTTCTTCGCATGCTCTAACGCACCGTCCACAAAGTATACATTTGTCATGATCAAGCTCGAAGAAAGGGTTATCTTCCATTTTTGGGTGAGTCCTTTTGGTTCCCTCGAACCTTTCTGGGTTCAGGTCGTATTCTCGAGCCAGATTTGCCAGTTCACACCTGGTTTCGTTGCCCCGACAATCCATATCAACTTTCGAGTTTGATAGAAGTAGTTCTAAATTCAATTTTCGGGAATTTTCTACCCGAGAATTATTAGTTTCGACCTCCAGGCCGTCTCTTGCCGGGTAGGTACAGGAAGTTACGAGCTCTCCGGAATCGACTAGCTCTACCAGACACATCCTGCAAGCACCGGTTGGTTCAAGCTGGTCCATGTTGCAAAGAGTGGGTATTTCTATACCGTTTTTTTCTGCTACCTCGAGGACCGTATCACCACGCACCCCTTCGATCGTTTCGCCGTTAACCTTTATCTGGATGGTTTCTGTTTTTGTCAAATCAGACATATTTCCTCCTTATTGGTGAGTATAAATCAATCAAAGCAGACGCCAGCCGGACAGCGGCCGTGCAAGTGGGCTTCGTACTCATCTTGAAAGTAGCGCAGAGTGGATAGAACCGGATTTGGTGCTGTCTGCCCAAGCCCACATAGTGAGGATTCTTCGATGTAATGGGAGAGTTCTTCCAGCCTTTCGAGGTCTCCATCTTTCCCCTTGCCTTCCGTTAGGCGTTCAAGTATCTCCAACATTCGCTTTGTTCCATCGCGACACGGAGTACATTTTCCACAGGATTCGTCCTGGATAAAGTTGAGAAAGAATCGGGCGACTTCTACCAGGCATGTTTCGTTATCCATAACGATTAAACCCCCGGAACCCATTATTGACCCGGCTTCCTGAAGTGACTCGTAATCTACCGGTAGATCAAACCTGTTGCTGGGAATAACTCCACCGGAAGGACCTCCGGTTTGCACGGCTTTTATCGATCCGCGTTCAGCTTCTCCAATTTGATAAACGACCTCTTCTATAGTGGTTCCCATTGGTACTTCAACCAAACCTGTATTATCGATATCTCCTGTTAGGGAGAATACTTTTGTTCCTTTGCTGTTTTCTGTTCCAATTGAAGAAAACCAATCTGCTCCCCGGGAAATAATGTTTTTAACGTTTGCCCAGGTCTCGACGTTATTAATATTAGTAGGTTGACCCCAGAGACCGGATTGAGCCGGGAATGGGGGTCTCGGGTCCGGCATACCCCGTTTCGACTCGATGGATGATATTAATGCTGTTTCCTCTCCACAGACGAAGGCGCCCGCTCCCTGTTTTATATCGAGTCCGAAGTTAAACCCGGTTCCCATTATGTCTTGTCCCAGTAGTCCGTGGTCCTCAGCCTGCTCAATTGCTTTCTTTAATCGACTAATTGCGACGGGGTACTCCGCACGTACGTAAATGTACCCTTGACTGGCGCCTATTGCATAGGCACCAATAGTCATTCCCTCAAGTACGGAAAATGGGTCTCCCTCAAGAATGCTGCGATCCATGTAAGCTCCCGGGTCTCCCTCGTCCGCGTTACAGATGATGTACTTGGGCTTGCCTTCTGCCTTACGGGCGAATTCCCACTTTTTTCCTGTAGGAAAGCCGGCCCCTCCTCGGCCCCGTAGACCGGAGGATTTGATCGTATCTATAACTTCATCTGGTTCTTGACCAGCAAGTGTTTGCCATAAGCCAAAATAACCGTCCTTCGCCACGTATTCTTTCAGACTTTCCGGATCGATTACCCCACTATTCTCCAGAACCAGCTTTTGCTGGGGTTCATAAAAGTTTAGTGATCTGAGTTCTCCCCAGTTCGAGTTGTCCCTGTCACCATTCCCCTTTCTTCCTAACACGCTGGCTTGCGGGACGTTGCCCTTTAGTAACGAGTCTGCGATTTTGGCGGCCGAATCCCGATTAACTTCTTCGTAAACGAGTGACTGTCCCTCTGGAAATTCTACTTCTACAAGTGGTTCCCTCGCGCAAAACCCCAGACAACCGGTTTTTTCTACTGAAATAGTCTCCTGATTCTCTAGTTTTCGGGTAAGTTCGTCGTAAACCTTGTCCCCCCCAGCTGCTTTTCCGCAGGAAGCCAAACCTACTTTAACCTTTGTGTGGCCCCTTTCTAGAGAAGCCAGACCCTCTTGCTTTAAGTCTTTTAGGTTTTTTTCTGTAGTGACTTTCATTCGTATTCCCCCAAAACGTTTTTTGCCTTTTCCGGAGTAAGGTTTCCATGGACATCTTCATCTACCATCATGACCGGAGCCAGACTACAGGCCCCGAGACATCGTACGTTTGTAAGAGTGAATTTACCGTCCGAGGTGACCTCACCCGGGGTCACGTTCAACTCCCGTTTTAATTCATCCAGAATCTCGTCAGCCCCCTTAATGTGGCAGGCAGTTCCCTGACAAACTTTTATCGTGTGCTCGCCCTGGGGTTCCAGGTAAAATTGAGAGTAAAATGTGGCTATCCCCGCTACGTTTGCCAGCGGAGTTTGGGTATAATCGGCTATCGTTTCCAAGGCGGC
>JAGXLP010000099.1 GCA_018334615.1 Candidatus Bipolaricaulota bacterium | reverse complement strand
GTGCCTTTATTAATCAACACCACTAAAGGTAAGTTGGGGATTGTATTTCCCCTGGAGTCAAATTCTGTGACCTCGTCTTTGCCGACGGTTTTTGTTATTATTCCCTCGTCCACGAACTGGCTTGCAACTTCAACCGCAGAATTTAACCACCCTCCCGAATTATTTCGAAGATCGACGATATATCCACTCAGTTTTTCGGTTTCTAGCTGTTTTAATATCTCCTTGAGTCTATCTGACGTTTCGTCGTTGAACAGATTGATATCAATTAAAGCAACCCTTTCTCCTTCCAATAGTTCTAATTCTACAGGGGGAATTATTATCTTCTCTCTGGTCAGGACTATGGTTTCCTCGCTCCCGTCAGGATGTTTGATTTGGAGTTCCACTTCAGTTCCTTCTTCTCCTCCTAGAGCATCGAAAGCTTCCTGGAAAGTCATATTTTTGGTGAATTTTCCATCAACGGTCAGGATGATATCCAGGGGGCTGATACTGCTTCGGGACGCAGGGGTACCGGGAAATGTAGCGACGACCCTTATACGATCGCCGGACTTTTCCACCTCCATCCCCAGTCCGACGTAATTTCCATCCTGCTTTTCTTGATAATGTTTGTATTCCTGGCTGGTGTAGGTCGCGCTGTACCGGTCAGGCAACTGATCCAGCATCCCCCGAATTGCTCCCCGAATAAGTTTTTCCTTGTCCAGCGATTGAGGGTCGTAATAACGGCTTAGTATCAATTCGTAAGCCTCTAACACTGGTTTTAGTTCTTCACCTGTCGGGGCCCCTTCTTCCGAGTATGACTGGATCGAAAGAGCCAGGATTAGAATTGTGGGGATAAGTAAGCAAGCAAGCCTTTTCTTTGAAACGCGTAACATATTTTCACCAAAACTTGCCGAGGAAACCCTGCAGCTTGCTGCAGGGAGGAATCGGCTGGTTTTTGTCCAGCACTCAATTGAGATACGTACCCTGGTCAAATTATCGTAAGTTTAACCTGCTGGGTAAAGTAAACAAGAAAGCTTTTGTTTGATTTGACCAAGTTAGCCACCTCAATTGAGTGTTGGGTCAATTTTCGGTTGTTAAACTAAACGTCCTGTTGTTCATGTGCCTTTTTCAAGCCCCGTCTTTTGGAGCGAGGCTCTTGACTCTCCTTTCCGCCCCGGTTGCACTGGCTATCTATTGATAACCACAGTTGCGCTCAAAGGGAGAAAATCTTTCACCACTGTTAAACTTTATCTCAAGCTTATCTCGAATCAAAATACCGTATTGGGTCCTCCGCCCCCAAATCTCATGTCAAGCAGGCTTAGTCACCGTAGCCAGCCGGAACCCCCGATCCATTCAACATGGAGGGCCACCTTGCCCGCACGGAAGTCCCGTTTTTCCCAGCAGGGAGGGTCACTGCGCCCGACCGAATGGAACGGCTGAACATCGGAGAAAAGAATAACTTTGATCATTGGTCGGAAAATCTTCAACTAAATTGGCCTTCGTACCTCTGTCTTCACTCTTGCCGGGGGAAGACAACAGAGGGGGGTGAAGCTTAATCAGGACTACAAAGGTGAAAGATCTGGACATTTTAACTCTACCTTATCTGTAAAATGCGTGGGAAATACAATCTGAGTTAACTTTGCGAAAAACTCGATATATACTTCCTTTTAATTTATAATAACTGAACATATAAGGAGGTAAAATAATGCCACAGCGCAGAAATATCTTTTTAGTGTACCTTTTTACGCTCATAACGTTCGGTATTTACGGCATCTATTGGTGGGTATCTACTAAGAACGAGATAAATAATTTGGGTGCAAGCATCCCTACTGGTTGGTTGTTGGTGATTCCGATTGCAAACCTTTATTGGATATACAGGTACTGTGAAGGGTTTGCAAAGTATGTGAAAGAAGATGACAATACGATTCTCTGGTTTATACTTTATATATTTGCTGGAATAATTATGCCCGCAATAGTTCAGTCAGAATTAAATAAAATGGCTTAATTTTCAAAGGGCAGTTACTTTGCTAGGGAAGGTAGATCAAAATTCCTTCCCTATTAAAGACATCAAGAATGGTCTTAATTTGGTTCTGGCGCCTCCTGTTTCATTATTTAACCGCTGAGCCCTCTGGTAAAAGGACCATTTCTACCTCCTGATATAACCCTGCGCTATAATCCCGGTAGTCAGCTTTTTCTTCGTAAACTTAGAAGCCTACCCTTAAACATAGCTCGGTTTTTGGATTTGACCCGAAACTGGTATAATCAATTGATCTCAAGTATACCATTCTAATGAATGATAGAGAAAACGGGAGGTTTCTATAATGGGCACAGAGAAATTGGTCGTTGTAGGTGGGGATGCAGCGGGAATGAGCGCGGCAAGCAAGGCCAAACGGGAAAACCCGAATCTCGACGTCACCGTCTTTGAGAAGAAAGATATTGTCTCCTTTGGTCTTTGTGGTTTACCTTATTACGTATCTGGTCTGGTAGAGGATCTTGATGACCTAATAGCGATGACCCCGGAGACATTTCGTGAAAAACGAGATATAGATGTTCGTACGGAACACGAAGTCCTGAGCCTTCACCCGGAGAGCAAAGAAATCGTGGTCCGGAATGGAGAGAACGGGGAGATAACAGTTGACTACGATAAATTGCTTATTGCCACCGGTGCTCGCGCTAAAAAACCCCCGATCTACAACGAAAACATTGACAACCTGTTTACTTTGCGATGGTTAAAGGATGGCGAAAAAGTTCGAAGTTATATCGAAAATAGAGCCCCGCAAAAGGCGGTCCTGACCTCGGGATATATTGGACTGGAAATGGCCGAAGCTTTTCGGGAGCTTGGGCTGGAAGTTACCCTGCTGGCAAAGCACGAAAACCTCTTGCCCATGGTTGATCGGGAAATAGCGGATGTCATCGAAGAGGAGTTGAATGAAAACGAGGTTGAGCTGAGAACCAATTCTAAGTTAGAGGGCTTCAAGTATCGGGAAGATAACGAGATTGGCAAAGTCGTTACCGGAGGAGAAGAAATCGAAACAGATCTTATGTTATTGAGTGTAGGGGCAGAACCAGCGGTAAATCTGGCGAAAGATGCGGAAATTCGTCTCGGCCCAACCGGGGCGATTGCGGTTGACGAACGCATGAAAACTAATTACAGAGATATCTATGCCGCAGGCGACTGCGTGGAGTCAACCCATATTGTTTCTGGAGAAAAAATCTTTTTACCTCTGGGGGACGTCGCTAACAGACAGGGCAGAGTCGCTGGAACAAATATCGGCGGAGGTGACGCCGGGTTTCCGGGAGTTCTGGGCACCGCCATAACTAAGATATTTGATCTTGGAGTGGCCAGGACCGGAATAACTGAGCGCAAAGCTGAGGAACTGGGGTTTGATTTCGTCAGTTCCACGATTACCCAGGGGAGCAGAGCTTTTTATTACCCTGGCGGTAGCAAAGTCACGATCAAAGTTATTGTAGAAGAAGGGAGCGGCCGTTTATTGGGAGCTCAACTGGCTGGCAAGGGGCAAGTTTCTACCCGAATTAATGCTTTTGCCTCTCTCGTGAATAGCGAAACCCCGGTTCAGGAGATCCAGTATTTGGATCTGGCTTACGCTCCGCCTTATTCACCGGCGTGGGATCCTATACAGACAGCGGCAAAAGTCGCGGCCAGCAAGATGTAATTAGGAACGGCCCGGGTATAACCGAATAGAACCTTAACCTCCCGAGGCGATCAGATTAGTTTGGTAAATACGATGAAACCGGCTATACCAACTCCAAACAAGAATGCCACCAGAGAATGTTTCTTTTCTACCTCTCTCGCTTCAGGCAGCAGGTGAGAAGCGGAAACGTAAATTAGCACTCCGGAAGTAAAGCCCAGCAATAATCCAAGGCTGGACTCCCCAGCTTTTTGGGCGAAGGGGAAGACGATAAAGGCACCTACAGGTGTAGTTAGGCCCGCTATCAGGAAGGCGTACAACATGGCTGTCTTTTCTCGCACTTTGCCCTTCAACAAGGCCGTATAAGTGATAATACCCTCGGCGAATTCGTGAATAACGAGGCCCAGGCCTGCAACTACTCCAAGCAGCACGGATGCTTTGAAGGTCACCACGTAAATAATACCGTCCACCAGGGAGTGGATGCCGATTCCCTCTACGGCGGTGATTCCAAAGGCGAGTGGTTCCTCCTGGGTTCGATGGCGAATTAGCCTATTACTGAAAAACATGAACAAGAACCCAGCCAGAGCTGCAAACCCGGCATTTCCGTTCTTTTCCAGTGCTTTAGGTAATGATAGCATCAAAGGGGTAGAAATAAGCATGCCCGCTGCGAGACAGATGAAGTAGGTCTTTGCCCTTTGGGCCCAATCTTTGTATAGAAAGATAGTGAGTATTCCCAGACTATTTACAAACGCCGCGGAAAGTGCAAATCCGACTATCCATATAAAAACGTTTTGATCTTCCATGTTCACCCTTGTTGAACCTCAAAAGAGTTAAGTTTTAGCAACGCTTGCCAAGAAAGCTTCGTCACCCGGGGCGTGATTTTTTACTCGAACTACCCCAAGGATAATATGCGTAACCACTCTTAGTCAAAGAAACTTTCCACCAGGTTGAGATTTCCAAAATCGGAGGTCAATAGTTAATGCCGGATTTTTGTAATCCAGCCTATGGAACCAAAACGATTGTAAAACAAAGATTGACCTTCCGGAGTGGATTTGATAGCATCAATCGTTTAAGGGGGTACCTATGACAAATTGTAAATCGCAATTATTTAATATGATCAGCGAAGATAGAATAATTGAGGACCTCAAGGATATGGTGGCCATCAACTCTGTAGTTGGTGACGAAACGGAACTTGCCGAGTGTATAGGTGGTAAACTGGATCAGCTTGGAACGGATCCCAGGTTTCAAGACGTTAAAAAGGGCCGAAAGAACGTTTACAGCGTCTTTCAGCTCAACGGAGATGGACCCC
>JAGXLP010000098.1 GCA_018334615.1 Candidatus Bipolaricaulota bacterium | reverse complement strand
CGGTCGTCTCTCTTCCAAGGGTAAGTCTTAGACTCCCATGGGCTAATGACAGGGGTAATCCTATGGCCAGAAGTACATGGCTCGGCTCTAGGCTTGGAGAAGAACATGCCGATCCCGTGCTGGCGGCCACACCAAGATTATCCAGCTTCATAACTATCGATTCACCTTCTATGCCCTGAAAACTGAAGTTAGCGTTATTCGAGAGACGGTTCTCCCGGGGACCATTTAGAACCGTATCTGGTATCTCGAGCACTTCTTGAATTATTCTATCCCGAAGCGCTTTCTGACGAGGAATCTCTTCCTCCATTTCCCTGGATACGAGCTCGGTCGCTTCAGCGAGTCCGACGATACCGGGAACGTTTTCCGTTCCACTCCTAATGCCCTGTTCATGCCCCCCACCATGAATCAACGGTTCTAGTTTTACACCTTTTCGACGATAAAGCAACCCAACTCCTTTGGGGCCGTAGATCTTGTGTCCCGAAGCAGAGAGTAAATCAACGTTCTCTAACTTAAGGGGGAATTTCCCATAAGCCTGTACTGCGTCAGTATGGAAAAGTGCTCTACTATTCCGGGTAATTTCCGCGAGTTCCTCGATCGGCTCTATGGTTCCTATCTCGTTGTTCGCGTACATTATAGAAACCAGAGCAGTATCCTCCCTCAGGGCTCCTCTCAAATTGTCGGGGCTCACTCGACCATTCTCGTCGACGTCGAGGTAGGACACTTCGTGCCCCTGGTCTTCAAGCCACTCAAAAGAATGGAGGACAGCATGGTGTTCAACTGCAGACGTAATAAAGTGGGCCGGCTTATCAAGAGTTAAAGCCAATCCCTTTATCGCCAGATTATCGGCCTCCGTGGCCCCTGAAGTAAATATTATTTCATCCGCGTTTACGTCTAGAAAATCCGCTATACGCTTCCTGCTGTTTTCCAACCCCTCTTTTTTTGCAACGTTTGCGGAAGAATAAAGGCTCGAGGGATTTCCGTATTTTTTTCGAAAGAACTTAGACATTTCTTCCTTCACGGACTTAGCCACCGGAGTAGTTGCCGCGTTGTCAAAGTACGCTAAATTGCTCATATCGCTCCCTCCTGCAAAACTATACCATTATAGTCCAGTTTTATCAATAACACGTTGCCTCGTCGGTAATTAATTATTTGTTTGATAGGAAAACACTTGAGGGCAATTTCACATTTGCTTACAATCTGGACAGAAATAGGGGATGTAGCTCAGTCGGGAGAGCGCCGCGTTCGCAACGCGGAGGTCGGCGGTTCAAGTCCGCTCATCTCCACCAAAAACCCTTACAGCTTTTCGTTTATCTCGTCCAATTTATCCTCAAGTTCTCCAAGCTTCTTCTTCAAATCCTGGATAGATTTCATTAGTTGAGGGTCGGGACCGGACCTTCCGCCCATTCCTCCTCCCATGCCACCCATCTGGCTCATAATTTGTCCCAGTCCGCCCATTCCTCCTCCCATGCCACCTTGCATATCGTTCAACGCGGATTCCAGATCTTCTTCTTCCGATTCTTTACCTTCAATTTCCTCACGTTTATCTTCTCTTTTCTCTTCTTTTTCTTCTTCGTTCATAAATTAGCCTCCAGATTATAAATATGTAATTAAAGTTAAGAGACAGGACCCGAACAATGCAACAGCATTGGACTTAATAGGAAATCTACTCGCCCCAGTCTGATCCCTCACCGGGTAGCGGACAGGAAGAATTCAAAGCCGTTTCCGCAATGTTGTTTCCGTATTCCTTCACCCGATCTATGCTATCGGAAACAATGCCTAACAATTGGGCCGTTTGAGGGTCGAGTTTCCTTAAAGACTTGTCCAGACTTAACAGGTTCTCCTCGATGTCGGCTCCCTCGGTTAGCGCTTCGTTTGCCAGTTCTATATCCCTCTGGATAAGAGCTTTAACCGATTTGTCCACTATGGACAGCGCTCTGACAGACGTCCTGTTAAATGCTTGATCCACCTTCTCAGGCAAATCTCCTTCAAGCTCGGTCGATATACCCGCTATCTTTTTTGCATGATCCGCAATTCTCTCCAGTTGTTTCGCTGCCGTTTGATAATCAAAATAGCGGGCTCTATTTACTTCCTTTCCGCTACGTTCGACGATCGTATACAACATTACCCTGAACCTTCTGGAAAGCGCCAAAAATAGCCTGTCTACGTCGTCATCGCGATCTTCGACATCTTTTGCCAGTTCGTGATTACCTTCCAGCATGGCCTGAATAGTATCCTCGAACATAGTTCTAGAAATCTGGAAGATCCTCGATAACGTCTCGTCAATCGACAATTCGGACAGATCTGAGAGATTACGAATCATAATCTGGTTCGAGGACTCTTCAACTATCTCCGGTCCGATCAAGGATTGAGTAGTTTTTCGGATCGTCCCCCTTTGTTCAGAGGTTATCTGTTCGCCTTCAATTTTAATAACTTCGTAACCCGCTATATATAGCGATATAATACTTCTGGTAAGGGCAGCCCCCTGCTTGTCACCAATATGCAGTGTTCCAACTTTATCTTCCTTCCCCATCTGAGTCTGGGGCTGCATAACCATAGTGTTCGGTCTAATACTAACCATGTTAACTTCTGTTCCCGGCTCCAAACCGATACTTTCCGCCCATGCCTTTGGCAAAGTTACCATGAAAGTCGAGCCACCGGTTATTTGAACCTTTCTACTGTACATTATTTTCACCTCTTTAACTACTTTTTTCGTTACTCAGTACCAAACCGTAAAAATACCTATTCAGTTCTATTATGTATATCAATATAGAAGAATTATACTAATATACATTATCATTTACCAGCAACGAGAAGCGAAAGGGGGTTCGATACAGAAAGGGATGGGCTTGCCTGATATTTCAAAGGTTAAGTCGCAGTTAACACTAGAGCTCTCCACTCAGTTTTTCTCTCGAAGGGATTTTTGCCCTTTTCCAGAGCTCCTCAAAGTAACGTTGGTAGACCTTACTAACTGATGGAGTGTTTCTTATCGAGATGTCAGCTTCAAAATTCTTTTCCAAGGAATAGTAGGACCAGTTTGTAGAACCCAGTATGACAGATTCTCCATCCACTATTACCAGTTTACTGTGAGTGGTAGTAGACAAGCTCTCGAAACTTACTTTTCTTATCCCTTTACCGAGGAGCCAGAGGGCAGTTTTCCTATTTGATTGATTAATTTCCTTCGACCAATTATTTACGTCTAGAACAATCCGAACACTCACCCCTCGGTTGTAAGCATTTACTAATTCACGTAACAAAACGTTGGACATGCTATCCCGGAACTCCGAATAATACGTGATCTTGAATAGTACGAGGTCTATGGAGTCCTCCGCATTAGTTATCATTTTTTTCGTTTCTTCATAATAAGCACGGTTTTTACCAAAACTTACCAGGGGGACAATCGCGCTCGTTCCCTTATAGCCAGGTATACTAAAACCACCGACCAGTTCATGGCTCCAGGCCCAATTAAATACCTTCCCGTAAAATTTGGCGATACTTCTATTTCGCAATGCAATATTACTCTGATACGTCTCCGTATAGGTCGGGAAATTCCAGTTACTCGAGCCAAGTATTACAACTTTGTTATCCACAACCACGAGCTTCGCGTGGGTGGTAATGTCGGGGTCATCAAACTTAACATCCAAACCCCGATTTCGGAGGATAGTCGCGGTCTCTTTATTGGTGTTCGTAATATCATCCGACCAATTACTTTCATCCAGAATTAACCTAACTTCAGCCCCTCGCTCTTTTGCCTCTAGCAGCGCATCAAACAGTTTTCTCTGTAATCCATTCGGGTAGTCCGGATAGTGGTCGGCGGTGGACATCATTATTTCGATTGACGATCGGGCGCCCTTCACAGCTTCCATTAACTTGTCGTAATAGGCCTGGTTGTCGGGTGTATCCAAAAGAGGGGTAACCTCCACCTCGTCCGAGAGGCTGACTAGTGAAAGACTAACTACCAGACAAAGCGAGAGGACGGTAAATCTGCGGATGTAACTTACTTTTTTAGTCATGATAGTGTATTCTCACAACAAAGGCTTTTAGTGTCAAGCTTAGCTAGGAACGTCTCCGTGGACGGGGTTGAATTCACCCAACCCTCTCACCACTGCTGTACTCAATTAGCTGGTCCTAATCTGCTTTCTACCACCTACCTGGCTGCCGTAATATTACCTACATTCAGAACCTTAGTGTTAAACCAGTAGTTCTGGTAGATTGGTTATAAAATACCGTAACTTAATCCCATCATCTAACCTTCGGGCTTTCCGAGCCGGGAAATTTCCGACTCGAACCCCTATTTAGAATAAAGAAAAAGAAATTTGTGTTTAATGACATAAGATCCCGCTGGATTTTTTGAAGTTCTCTGGTAATCGTTCGATAAAACCGCAGGTGAATTCCCCGGCGTGGAATTCACTGCTTCCGATCTCGGCCTCGCTCTCCATCCTTTCTTTATCGGACTATAAAAAAGAGAGGGTACCGAACCGAGAAAATTCCAGCGACGCGGCGCATATGTCTGACCGAACCATCAATTACCTGAGGCTGCCTCAGGTAATTGATGGGGAGGGATATTCAGGTAACCAAATGAGATTATATCTTTATGAATACTACTTACTATATATGAGAAGCACTCACTTGAAGGCAGCAGTTTGAGCACGCGAGTCGGAAATTTCTCGGTTCGGAAAGCCCGGAGGTCGAAAATAGATAACCACGAAAGGATGGAACCATGCCCGCTCGGCCTCCGATAGGATTTTTCTGAACGATTACCAGAGAACTTCAAATGCTAGAGTAGTGCGGTAGGTGGCGGTGGTAGGATTGAGTAAAAAACATTCTCCGTTGTGAATTGCTTTCTTTAATGACAGAAACTCCAGCCAAAAAGCCGATTGGTTCCCGGAAATGTCCCGGGGTGTTTTTAGCGGGTTTCGGGGGTTGGTGAGATTGGGTCTAAA
>JAGXLP010000097.1 GCA_018334615.1 Candidatus Bipolaricaulota bacterium | reverse complement strand
AATAGCTATCAAATTTACCTTTTTTCTTGAAAACACTAAAAACATTCCTTATCCTCCTAACGAAAGTGAATACCTTCACGCAAGTTTCCTACAGTGCTCAGCTGAGGGGCAGCTGGAAGCTTGAATGACGGGTCATAACTCGGAGATGGAGGGTCTTTGAAATCCCATTCCCGATGAACAACCCACAAACAGGTTGGGGCAGGCTGTTAAACCGGGGCGGTACGAAATTTTAGGATGGAGTGGGCCTACCCTTCAATCGGTTTAAAAGATATCCACATGGAAACACCCATTCCGAAGTTGACATAATTGATATCCCCACCTGCCCGAGCGGGAAATTAAAGAACACCTGGAGGCAATATGAAAGTAATCAAGAAAAGCAATTTCACCAAATTTGTCGGCAATTTAATCGAAAATGACCACAGAGAAGTCGTAGGGGTCCAATCAAAAAGCAACAAGTTCGCTTTTGACCCCCTGGAATCGGCAGATGACTTGAGACTGGATTACGACGTAACGATACTCCCCCCAAAAAAATACTTCATGCCTCAGAGGGAAACTCTAGTAGAGTATAATACTCAGGAAGGGAAGATGGAGACGGTTAACGAAGTCATACCTCGGATAATTCTAGGGATCCATCCTTACGATCTGATTGCCATAGAACAAATGGATAAAGTATTTAAAGATAACCACGAAGATCCCTACTATCTCGACAAACGGGAGCAATCCATTCTAGTCGGGGTAAATATGGTCAACGTGTCCGATTGGTCTTTTGCAGATACCATGGGAACGGCTACGACCGATAGCGGCTACGACGTAATGTTAACCGACATTGGCGATAAGTACGCACTGGAAGTTGGTTCCGCAAAGGGAAGCAGGCTAGTTGAAAAGGCGGGTTCGGCAATAAATGATATCGAACCGGAAGAAATAAAACAGGTAAAACAATACAAAGAGGAACTACCCAATAAATTCAGGAACGATCCTAAGTTCGATCCTTTCGAACTCCCCACTCTTCTCAAGGAATACTACGAAAAGGACGAATTCTGGGAGGAAAACTCAGAGGACTGTCTTAGTTGCGGAACCTGTAACTTGGTCTGCCCGACCTGCTACTGCTTCGACGTCAATGATGTCAACGATCTTTCCCTAACTGAGGGAGAACGCCTGAGAACGTGGGACGGTTGTATGCTGGAAGCGTTCGCCAAAGTAGCCGGAGATGAGAACTTCAGAGAAGAAAAAGCCGCTCGCTACCGTCACAGGTACATGAGAAAGGGAAGATACTTATACAATCGGTTCGGCGACATCGCTTGTGTGGGTTGTGGCAGGTGTTCGGCACAGTGTTTACCCGACATAGCCGATCCAGTCGACATATTTAACCAAATGAAGGAGGGAACACAATGAGTCCGGACGAATCATTATACAAACCAAGAAATGCAAGAATCATCGGAGAAAGGGAGATAGCCACCGACACCAAATTGTTCGAGTTAGAGCTAGAGAACGACGAGAGGTTAGGACAGAAGCCCGGGCAATTCATCGAGCTATCGATAGCTGGTGTCGGAGAGGCACCTATATCCGTAACTTCTTCTCCAACAAGAGGTCTACCTTCTTTCGAACTCTGTGTAAGGGCAGTAGGGAACGTGACAAATGCCCTGCACGACATGGAGATCGGGAAAAATGTAGGAATAAGAGGCCCATTCGGAGAAGGGTTTCCCATAGATGAACTAAGAGATAAGGACCTTCTCTTTATAGCAGGTGGTCTGGGAATAGCACCTCTCAGATCCCTAATCAACTACGTACTTGACAGGAGAGACCAATTCAACGAAATCAACATCCTTTACGGGTGCAAAAGGCCCTGTGAACAGATGTTTGAGGATGAAGTAGATAACTGGGCACGGCGACAGGACATATACCACGAAGCCACTGTAGACTTTTGCCCCGACGAGGTCGTCTGGGACGGTAATATTGGAGTGATCACTGAGCTGATTCCGGGCGTGGATATCGATTTGGATAATACTTACGCGGTAATCTGTGGTCCACCCGTTATGTACAGATTTGTTATCGAGGAATTAGATAAGAAGGAGCTGCCTCATGACCAGATTTACCTCTCCCTGGAGAGAAGGATGAAATGTGGCCTTGGTAAATGTGGGCACTGCCAGATTAACGGCGCCGACGAGGAACTATACGTTTGCCAGGACGGCCCAGTATTTAACTACAAGAGAGTCAAGGGTTTTGAGGAGGCCATATAATGAAACCGAGAGTTGCTTTCTTTGATTTCGCCGGTTGCGAGGGAGATCAGCTACAGGTAGCCAATCTAGAGGAAAAGGTTATAGATCTGGTGGAAATAGTCAACCTGGTAAACTTCCGGGAGATCATGACAGAAAAATCGGACGATTACGACGTAGCTTTCATAGAAGGCTCCATCGCCACCGACCACGATGCAGAAAGGTTGAAAGAAATCAGATCAAACGCTGCCATCCTTGTGGCTCTGGGATCCTGTGCCGCGATTGGGGGAATTAATTCCATTCGAAATTCCCAGAATCCGGAACGAGTAGAAGATAGAGTTTACGGTGACGACGCCGACAAGGTGGAGGCCTGGGATAAGGCAAAACCGGCAGACGCAATAGTAGACGTCGACCATTACGTTTACGGCTGTCCAATAAACAAGGACGAATTCATTCACGTCGTAGAATCCCTCGTTCAGGGAAAAGAACCAAGCATTCCCACCTACCCGGTCTGCGTCGAGTGCAAAATGAACGAAAACGTATGCGTCTTTGCTCGTGGCGGAGAAGAAAAAAGTCTTCCTTCCGCAAAGAGAGAAGTTCAAACGCCAGGCCCCTTTGCCGTGGATCAGGGTCCATTCTGCCTTGGTCCCGTCACCCGGGCTGGTTGCGATTCCATATGTGTAAACGAGGGTACAACTTGCTGGGGTTGCAGGGGATTAATTGACAATCCCAACCAGAACGCTCATAAAAAGGTACTGGATAAATACGGACTCACCGTAGAGGAAGTAATAAACAAATTTAACCTCTACTTTGGCTGGCAACAGGAGGAACGTAACAATGAGTAACGAGAAGATAAACATCGACGTCGAATATCTAACTAGAGTAGAAGGGCACGGGAATATTAAGGTAAACGCGAGCGATGGCCAGATAGAAAAGTGTGAATGGCAGGTAATAGAGACCCCGCGTTACTTCGAATCAATGGTCGTCGATCACAGCTGGAAAGAATTACATCATATTACTTCGAGGATATGCGGAATTTGCTCTATCGGCCATACACTAGCCTCACTTAAGGCAACCGAGGACGCATTGGGAATTGAAATCTCCGACCAGGACGAGTTGCTAAGGAAGTTGGTCCTTCACGGGGAGAATATGCAAAGTCATATCTTGCACGTCGGTTACCTTGCCCTGCCCGATTTAATGGGTGAAGGATCGGTAATACCCCTTGCGTCTTCTCACCCGGAGGAACTGAAAACCGTTATAAGGATACATAGACTGGCCAACGAAATGTCCGAGCTAATCGGTGGAAGGACCACCCATCCTCAGAGACTGATTCCCGGTGGTTTCTCCAAGGTTCCAACCGAAAAGGAGTTAACTAACCTAAGGAGTAAACTCAAGAACTCGTTCAACGACCTGATGGCAGTAGCCGACCTGTGCGAGGAAAAAGCGGACAAATTCCCTGACTTTTCCCGCGAAACAGAGTTCATCTCGTTGACAACAGATGAAGAGTACGCTTTTTACGACGGCCAGATAAGGTCTACGGATACGGGTATATCACCAGTGGACGACTACCTGGATATCACAAATGAGTACGTGGTGAACCAATCTACAGCGAAATTCGCTCGCAACAACAGGGGATCTTATATGGTAGGAGCACTTGCCCGGTTAAATAACAACTACGATCAGCTTTCCCCAATGGCAAAGGGAGTCGCTGAGAGATTCAACCTCAAGCCGATAAATCATAACCCGTTTATGAATAATATAGCCCAACTGGTTGAGGTGGTTCATAACGTCAGGGATTCAATTAAGACAATCGATACTTTGCTCGAGAACGGACTCGAACCGCAGGATGATTACTACGAACCCGAAATTGAGGTCCAGGCTGGCCGGGGAATAGGCGCGGTTGAAGTCCCAAGAGGTATCCTGTTCCACGATTACACGTACAACGAAGAAGGAGTTTGCACTGCCGGAAACTGCGTAATCCCGACCAATCAAAACCACGCAAATATACAACACGACATGGAAGAACTGGCGCCAAGTTTAATAGAAAAAGACAAACCGGAAGAGGAAATAGAGTTAAACCTGGAGATGCTGGTAAGAGCTTATGACCCCTGTATCTCTTGCTCGACCCACCACCTGGACGTGGAGTTCGTAGAATAGTCCCTAATGGGAAAACTGGGCGTATTAGGCATAGGAAACACGCTGAAAGGCGACGACGGAATAGGGGTAATGCTGGTAAAGGAGCTCAAGAAAGAGGAATTCCCCGGGGAAGTAGAGTTTCACGAAGTGGGAACTTCGGGAATGAATATCCTCCATTACTTAGAGGGGCTGGATAAGGCAGTAATAGTTGATGCGTTGAGAAGTGGTGGAAATCCGGGGGATTCAATTTTTTTCCGACCGGAGGAAGTGGATAAGGATATCACAGTCAGAAGTACCCACGACGCCAACCTGCTAGAAGCAATAGAGCTATCCGAGACCCTGGGAGAACGGCCGGAGAAGATAGTTATCATGGGAGTCATTCCTGACGACATGACCATTCGAGACGGTCTTTCTCCCTTGCTAGAGAATAAACTCCCCGACCTGGTAAAAAAACTGAGAGAGAAGATCATTTCCTTAATTGAAGAGGAGGGCGGAACTACTCCGCCCTCCTGAATATTCCCACAGGCCAGGATTATCTTACTAAGACCGTTACGTATCTATTCTCCCGCTTCCAACGACCTACCGCCGGACGACCAATTTAGAC
>JAGXLP010000096.1:2697-5002 GCA_018334615.1 Candidatus Bipolaricaulota bacterium | reverse complement strand
TTGTATCCGGAGAGCCTCTGTTCAGCTCGACCCACAAATTTCAATCGGGTTCTGGCTGGCCCAGTTTTACCCGCCCTCTGGAACCGGGGAACGTGGTTGAGGTAAAAGATTCCAGTTCCGGGATGGTCAGAACTGAGGTGAGAAGCAAGCACGCCGACTCCCATCTTGGTCACGTATTTAACGACGGACCGGAACCCACCGGTCGACGTTATTGTATCAACTCCGCAGCACTAGAGTTTATACCCGTGAACCAGCTTGAAGAGGAAGGGTACGAAGAATATCTTTCTCTGTTCGACTCGGAATAACTAGTCCAAAGAATTTATTCCTTCTCTGCACTTGTTGAGAATACGATAGTTGGGGGCTTCGATCCCAGAGGTTGACACAGGGCGAAGTGATAGTTCTTCTCCTCTGGGAGTGTCTCCATCTCAGGTCCCGACGACTTATTTTGTTGCTTTCACCAAAATGATACCGGCTCTAGAAAGAGCCAGCTCAGTATTGTTTCCCGGCGTTAGTGCTAGGCTTGTCTCATGCCTTTTGTCTTAATACCTTTTGATTTCCGGCGCCAGTTTAACTACTATCAGTCAATATGAAATCACTTAAGGATAAAAGTTACTTTGTCTATCTGCTCCTAACTCTAGTCGTGTTCATCTGGGGCCTGAATTTTAGCCTTGTGAAATGGGCAGTTTCTGAAATATCCCCGCTTCCCTTCAACGTGGTGCGGTATACTATAGCTTCTTTAGTTATCTTCACTATTATAACGGTAAAGAAGGGATGGCAAAGCATACCTCCGGCCGATGTCGTTAAGCTGGTTCTCCTGGGGATTTTAGGACACACTGTCTATCAGATACTGTTTATTAAAGGTATCTCCTTAACCACCGCGGGTAATTCCTCGCTTTTTCTCGCGACCTCACCAATTTGGACTGGCTTGCTCTCAGCGGTTCTCGGCAAGGACAGGCTAAGTAAAAAAGCATGGTTCGGCACCATTATGGCGTTTGTCGGGGTTTTCCTGGTCACCCTGGGCGGTGGGAAGATCTCGATTGGGGAATCAGGCACTATTGGTGACTTGCTGGTACTTCTTGCAGCGTTTTCTCTCTCTGCGTACACGGTGCTATCAAAAGATCTTCTTGAACGGTATTCCCCCTTGAGGTTGACCGCTTTTACCATGGTGATTGGTTCAATTGGGTTATGGATATTTGCTTATCGCCCGGTAGTCGAAAAGAGCTGGGGCTCCGTCTCCTGGGGGACGTGGGGAGTGATCGTCTATTCGGCACTATTTGCAGTTGTAGTTGGCTACCTTGTTTGGTTTACCGCCGTAAAAGCCATTGGACCCTCCAGGACGGCTGTATTCAATAACGTAACCCCCATAATTGCTTTTGCATTGGCCTTTTTCCTCTTGGGTGAGCCGATCGCCCCCCTTCAAATTATTGGGGGAATAACTGTGCTCTGGGGGGTAAGTCTTACAGTTCGGAACTAGTTTCAAGAACCCCACCTCTACCTCAGTCCTCCCCCGTCATTCTAGGATCTGGGTATTAGGGGTTGGGGGTTTGGGAACAGCATAACAGACATCTATTAATTGTCCTTTTTAAGCTTCACCCCCACCTCAATCCTCCCCCGTCAGAGGGGGAGGAAGAGTATGATTGTATTGTAACGTCTCTCCCGTAAGAAGAAGGGGAGGATGGTTCGATTGTAACGCTCCGTTCGAGCGCGGGGACTTGACCTACTGTAAAAATTAGAAAATGTCTCGCCTACTGCAAAACTTAAGAAGTGACTTGCCTACTCTAGAAATTAAATTGGCAAATTTTTACAATCTGTGAACCTATCCACTTATGAGTCCTAAAACCCGTTATAATTAATCACTTCTTCGAGATCTTTTCTAGTTTTGTCTTTTGGTTCAAGCTCCGATTTTGGATAACCGAGGGGCATTAAAGCAATCACTTTATTGCCGTTTGGAACGTTAAGGAGTTCCTTCGTTTTCCCTTGATCGAACGCGCCTATCCAGCATGTACCCAGCCCCTCCTCTGCCGCCCGCAGAGTCAGGTGGTCAAGAGCGATAGAGAGGTCCACGGTTCCGGGGTTAACGCCACAGGACATTACTTCGTCGGGATCGGTGGCGACACCGGCTACCACTACAGGAGCCTCTCGGACAAAAGACTGTTTGTTTGCTGCCCTGTAGAGCTTCTCCTTTAGGCTGTGATCGTCGACCAATATAAATTCCCAATCCTGACGGTTGCTCGCGGAGGGAGCCATCCTGACGGAATCCATGATTTCCTCGAGAATTTCTCGGGAAACTTCCTTGTCCTCGTAT
>JAGXLP010000096.1:0-2155 GCA_018334615.1 Candidatus Bipolaricaulota bacterium | reverse complement strand
CTGTTAAAACCCACCAGCGGCCAAGTAAAGTTAACAGCGAACGGGAATCGGAATACTCGACCTGACTTCGGTATCTGTCCCCAGGACCTCGTCCTCTGGGAACAACTAACCTGTCGTGAAAACCTGTATTTCATAGGTAAGATGTACGACGTTCCGGGAGATACCCTGGAGAGCAGATTGGACGATATTTTAGAGAAACTCAACCTCTCAGAAAAGAAAGACACGCCGGCAGCTGAACTTTCAGGGGGCATGAAGAGAAAGCTAAATATGGGAATGAGTTTGATGCACAAGCCCGAAATCGTAGTTTTGGACGAACCGTCAGCAGGGTTGGACCCTCAGTCCCGGTTTTCACTGTGGGAATACATAGACGGGTTACGAAAGGAAGAGAACACGACAATAATTTTGACCACACACCTCATGGAAGAAGCGGATAGGTTGAGCGACCGAGTGGGTATAATGGACCGCGGAAAGATGCTCGTAGTAGACAATCCGGGAGAACTCAAGAAGAGCGTTGGAGAAGGGGATTCAGTAACTATTGAACTCGATGACTCTCAACGGAACGAAGAAGCTCTGGAGGAACTAAAGGCTCTGGAAGGGACGGAAGAGGTCAGAGAGGTAAAGGAAAAATTGATTGTGCGAGCACTTGACGCCGTGGGCAAGGTACCGGACTATATGGAACATCTCGAGAAAAAGGGTTTTGATATCTCGGATATATCGATCAGCAGGACGAACACACTTGAGGATGTATTTATCCACCTCACCGGAAGGGAGCTGGAATAATGAGATTTATTCACGTAGCGATAAAGGGTTTTAAGGAAATAGTCCGGGACCGTAAGGGACTCGCGATGCTACTTGCCTTTCCGGCGATCTTTATGCTGGTATTTGGCTTCGCCTTTAGCGGTGGGCAGGGGGAAAACAGCCCTTACCAGTTAGGGGTGGTAAACAGGGACCGCGGAGCATCTGTAGAGTTACCCGGATCGGAAGGGGGAACGACGGTGTTTGGAGATCAACTGGTAAAAACGTTGGAAGACCTCACCTTCGAGAAAAGCGATACCCCGCTGTTTGAGATTAGAAACGTGAATCGAGAAGAAGGTAAAAGTCTTCTGCAGGACAGAGAACTGGCAGTTCTTCTCACCATTCCCGCGGAATTTTCCGAAACCGTCAACCAGCTCATAAAAGCGACAGTCAGAAGAGAAGTAACAAGTCAGGTGGGAGAGTTGGTAATTGAAGAAGTTAGCCGAATATCCTCCGACTCCAAAGGTAACCCTTCGAGTTCCGATTTCGAGCTGTCAGAGTTTGACGATAAATTTGCAGGGGGTCGATGGAGAAAACTCCCGGACGTAGAAGACTTAAGTGCCAATCTGGTGATTACCGGAGACCCGGGTTATATTGCCTACGGAAGGGCAAGGGGGATGCTTACCGGAGTTCTGGAAAGATATCAGGAGGAAATCACTGCCAGAGCCCGGAAGGAAGTTGCTTCCGAATTCGAAGTTGGGGAAAGTTCAATACGAGAGTTCGTCGGAATAACCAGCGAGTCAATTTCGGGTTCCCAGAGTTTATCTATTTTTGACTACCAGGCTCCAGGGATTCTGGTCTTTGCCGTTCTGATCGCAGCTATAGGCGTTGCTACGACGCTAGCCGGTGAGGTAGAAAGTGGTACGCTGGAAAGGCTCAAACTGACCAACATGAGTGCTTTCGACCTGCTTTTCGGTACTCTCATACCCTGGAGCTTTATGGCGATGGTTCAGGTACTAATTCTATTCGCCACTGCTTTATTAATCGGCTTCAGCTGGGCCGGTGGATTTAGTTCACTGCTGCTTGCTATAGTAGTGGCGGCAATCGGCGGGGTGGCATCGGTTGCACTGGGTCTGCTTATAGCGGCTTTTGCCGATGGCGAAGACCATGCCAGTAACCTGGGGACTCTCGTCACTGTTCCTCTTAGCTTTATTTCTGGCGCCTTCTTTCCCCTTCCCAGTCTGGTCCTTGGAAATTTTTTCGGTTACAAGTTTGAGCTTTACGATATCCTTCCCTGGTCCCACGCATCTCAGGCGTTGAGAGTTCTGCTTTCCTTCGGCGGGGGAATAGGCGAAGTACTGCCGGATATCATATTCATGCTGGTCCTGACGATTCTGCTGTTTTTTGTCGGTGTGATTGT
>JAGXLP010000095.1 GCA_018334615.1 Candidatus Bipolaricaulota bacterium | reverse complement strand
TCGGCAAGTTTTGGTGAAATTTCCTCGAAGCTGAAAGATCTGAGTATAGGAAACTCAGAACCGATATTTAGCAAAAAACAGCTGAACTAATTCAAACGACAGTCACGAGAATATTGAAATTGCTCGTGATTAAAACGGTATGTCTTCGTCGTCATCGTCGGCGGGAGAACCGGTGGCTTCCGGTTTATCAGGGGTTGGTTTTCCTTCGCCTTCCTCCTGGGTTTCCGGCCTTTGACCCGATCCGAGGAATTGTACGTTTCTGGCGACCACGTCGGTCCATTTTCTGTTGTTCCCTTCGTCGTCTTCGTAGCTGGAAATCTGAAGCCTACCAGTAACGGCAACGGGTCTTCCTTTACTGAGATAAGTGGCACAATTTTCCGCCTGGTTTCTCCAGGTGGTGATAGGGACAAAAGTAGTATCTTCCTGTAATTCGTCATTGCTGTCTCGATACTGACGATTAACGGCAATGGTAAAAGTAGTTCTGGCAACCCCGGACTGGGTATATTGAAGTTCGGGATCATCGGTCAAGTTTCCAATTAAAATAACCTGATTAAGACTTGCAGCCATCTCGTCCCACCTCTTGATTTGAGTTCAAACTATGATACTAATTTAAGATGGCTAGCTCAACCAAGGGAATTAAACGGCTCTAACCTCTTTAATTTCAGGGATGTTGGCTTCTAAAACCTTTTCTACCCCTTGTTTCAGGGTCATGGTCGACATGGGGCAACCGGCACATGCTCCTACCAGTTGAACTTTTACCACATTGTCTTCCGTGATTTCGTCCAAAATTACGTTGCCACCGTCGGCCTGAATCGACGGCCTGACTTCATCCAGCGCTTCTTCTACTTCTTCTTCTGTAATCATGTTATCTCACCTTGTGTTTATGTCTTATAAAAAGTGGATATATTTACTCAAGTTTTCTGAGTTGAGTTTAACGGAAATATCACTTCGTTACAAGACTAACCGGTTCGGTTCGGCAAATAAAGTTCTATTCACCCGGGTGCTGTTCCTGCCGGTGGATGCTACCGACAAATCGTCTAAACCTCCACCCAGTTTCTCTTTTCCGCTGACTCCCTGATAGCCTCTAACGCTCTGGCGTTATTTATGCTTTCCTCCGGTCCAAGCAGAAGGTCTCTGTTTTCTCTGGCCGCCTCTACCAGTTCATCCACTTCCAGGGCGTACTCGTTTTTGCTTTTTAGCGTCTCTTCCTCTACCATGTCACCCTTTTTTATCTCGATCCTTGTCTTCCTTCCCAGCCCCGGGTTATAAGTGTTGAAGGCCTTTATACTTCCCCTTTTGCTGACAATTTCGTAATTTGCTCGATGGTCGAGAAGGAAACTACTATCGATTATGGCGGTTTTCCCTTCGGAGAACTCCAGGATAGCCTGAGTTTCTGCTTCAGCTGTATGATCCGGGTGAAAGGATTGTCTTGCAGTTACGCGGGTGGGTTCTTCCCCAAAGAGGTAGCGAACTGTATTTACCGAATACGTCCCTAAGTCCATCAAACTCCCGCCCCCCATCTCCTCTTCCCACCTTATGTCGTCCTCTCTGTCCTGCGTGACCAGAGAAAAGCTATGGGCGCCCCGGAAGAATCTGGGCTCGCCTATCTCGCCCTGATTCAGAAGCGATTTTACCCGCCGAGTCTGGGGGTGAAAGCGATACATGAAACCTTCCATCAACTTTACGCCCTCTTGTTTAGCGGCTTCAAAAGCTCTCTCTACTTCTTTCGCGCTTGTTCCGAGAGGTTTTTCACATAAGACGTGTTTACCTGCTCTCGCCGCCTTGATTGACCATTCTGTATGGAGATGGTTCGGCAGTGGAATGTAGACGAACTCCAGCTGGTCGTCGTTTAGGAGTTCTTCGTAAGATCCGTAACTCTTTGGAACGTTGAATTTTTCGGCAAAATCTTTTGCCTTCTCTTTGCTCCTGGAAGCGATTGCAGCTAATTTAGAGCTGTTAGAGTCCCTTAAGCCCGGAATCAACGACTCCCGAGCTATCTTTGCCGTTCCAAGAATCCCCCATTTTGCTTTGACCTCCTTATTCATTAAATAATTCACCTCTTGTTGTAAGAATTGCTAACCCTTGACCGACCCCGCGAGCAGTCCCCGAATAAAGTAACGCCCCATCAATATGTAGATAATCAAGACCGGAAAAGCTGCCAGAAGTGACCCGGCCATCGGTAAGTTCCAGCTAACTGCCTGTCCTCCGGCTAGCTGTGCCAGCCCGACGGTTATCGGGTTGGCGGAGTGTCTGGTCAGAGTAATTCCCCACAGAAATTCATTCCAGATCTGGGTGAACTGCCAGATTACCACCACGACAAAGCCAGGCACAGAAAGCGGCAATACTATCCGCCGGTAGATTCCAAAGAACCCCGCCCCGTCCATCTGGGCCGACTCTATCATCGAATCGGGTATCCGAGCATAGAAGTTGCGGAATATCAAGGAAGTTATCGGAATGCCGTAAACTATGTGAGCCAGAGCCAGTCCCGGAATTCCTCCGTAGAGATTGAGTTGTCTCAGAACTCGAAACAGGGGAATCAGGATTATTTGATAGGGAATAAACATGCCAAACAATACAAGAGTAAAGACGATCTCGTTACCGGGAAATTTCCACTTCGAAAACACGTATCCGTTCAAAGACCCGAGAATTGCTGAAATGACAGTGGCCGAGACGGCAAGATAGAGACTGTTCATAAAATTTGGGCCCAGCTTGCCGTAAGCCTCGGCAAAGCTACCCCAGTTTATATCTCTCGGCGGCTGCCAGGCAGTAGCAAGGCTTATATTTACCGGATGTTTAAGTGCCGTAATGAGCGTCATGTAGATCGGCATCAGGTATATGAGGGCAAAGAGAGTAAGGGATGTATAAACCACGATCTTTCCCCAGTCAAGCCTCTTTAACATTTTATGCCCTCCTTTCCCGATAAGCGCTAATCAGGTAGGGAACGATAAATACCGCGACCATTGCAAACAGAACGACTGCGATTGCCGCTCCCTTGGCAAAATTGTTGGCCCTGAAGGTCGTTAAGTACATTAGTACCGCGGGATGGCTAGTTTGAGCGTTATCGGGCCCGGTCATGGCGAAAATCAGGGCAAACATCTTTAATGAAATGTGGGCCAGTATAATGATAGCGCTCATCGTCATCGGCTTTAGAATTGGGATCGCCACGTTGAGGTAGTATTGAAATTGGTTGGCGCCGTCCAACCGGGCGGCTTCCCTTAAATCCTCGGAAATTCCACGAAGGCCTGCTAAGTATAGAGCCATTGTATAGCCGGAATATTGCCAGATGGCGGTAATTATTACTCCTATCGTTGCTAAATTAAAGCCGTGGGATTCGGGAACAGGGAGAATTTCCGGGGTAAATTTTGCTCCCCAGAATGCCCAGAGCAGGAGAGCTCCTGCTGGAATTAGGCTTAATAAACCTTTCTTTTTTCTTCCCTTTGTCCATTGTTGAAAAACTATATAGAAAAAGATCACCGCGACTACAATTGCCGTGATTTGCGGTAGATCTTGCCAGTTGAAGTTCAGGACGGACTGTCTGCTGTTTAACCAGCGGAAACCAATCCCGGGAAGGCCAACCATTTCCGGTAACTTGTTAATTCCACCTCTAGGAGCAAGTAGCCAGCGCCAGATGGTTCCGGTAACGATAAAGGAGAGCGACATTGGGTAGAGAAAGATCGTCCTGAAAACGCTCTCTCCTTTCGGTCCCCTATCCAGTAGTATAGCCAGAATCAATCCGATGCCAAGTGCGCCCGAAACGAGAAATACCGTATAAAATACGGCATTTACCAGATCCTGTCTGAATCTCGAATTTAAAAATCCGGAGAAAAGCTCTCCGTAATTTTTCAATCCAATTAAATTCATCTCCGGGTTCTCTGCCAGGGCTGCACCTTGTCCCCAGTCCGTGAGAGAAACGTAAACGGTCTGCCCGATAAACCCGTAGACAAAAACTCCAACCAGGATCAACGAAGGCAGGAGTATCAACAGGGCGACTGTCCTGTCACCTTGAAACTTCATTACTAAACACCCTTTTAGTGAAAAAAAGAAGCCCGGAGGTTCCCCCGGGCTTCTGGTGTATTAGTCTTATTGAATGTTGTTCTGTTTGGCGATTGCCTGAGCGGCGGTAGCTGCCCTTTCCGGGTTCCTGCTGTTCAGGAAGATTTCCATGACATCGGCGAAGTCGTTCATGAAGCCCTCGTTGGCGACTGCGCCGTGAGCCAGACTACCGACCAATCTGTCCGAACCGAAGTCTTCGGCTGCTGATTGGGAGTAGACGCTGTATTTGGAAAGGTCGCTATCCAGTCTCGGCGAGATCGAGCCTTTTAGAGGGTTGAACGTATCCGAACCCTCTTTTGATCCAAGAACCTTCAGGAAAGCTATCGCATTTTCCCTGTGTGGCGCCCCTTTTGGCAGACCAAAGGCATCGGAAAGGACCATGAATACCCCTTCCGTGCCAGGTGATGCGGCCCAGCCAAAGCCTTCTTTCGGCTCGAGTTCCAGAGTGGTATCCATGTAACCAGCAGCCCAGTCACCCATGACGTTGAAGGCGGCGTCACCCTCTACTACGAGATCGGTAGCTTGCTGCCATGACAGGGAAGAGTAGTCGTCGTTTACGTATTCCATTATCTCGTCCAGCTTTTCCCAGACGGCAATTCCTTCCTCGCTGTTGAACGCCAGTTCGCCTTCCCAGAGTGCTTCCCACTTATCCGGGCCCAGGACGTCGAGCGCTACTGATTCCCACAGGTGATTGACGGTCCAGTTAGTTCCCAGGGCCAGCGGGGTTACTCCTTTTTTCTCCAGTTCGGGAGCGATTTCCAGAAATTCGTCCCAGCTGTTTGGAACTTCCACTCCCCACTCGTCCACGTTATCCGGTATGTACCACATTACGTTCGAACGGTGGATCGTGATCGGGACTGACCAGATACCCTCTTCCGTACTAATCAGGTCAATCAGATCGTCGGGAAAGGCGTCCATCCAACCCTGTTCTTTGTAGAGCCAGGTCAGGTCCTCCATCCTCTC
>JAGXLP010000094.1 GCA_018334615.1 Candidatus Bipolaricaulota bacterium | reverse complement strand
TCCTGTCCCGTATATGTAGTCTTCGCCTTCTCCTATGAGCCAGTCGCTTCTGGTCCTCGGAATAGGACACTGCGTCAATCCGCCCTGCCAGCCGTGAAATTCACCTTCCAGTGTTACTGTTTGTCCTTCGAAGCTTAATGGATTTTCAAGTATTTGATGTACCGTTACCCTCTCCACCTGGTCCCCGGTTTCCAGCTTAGACTCGAGAATCGCCCCTAGAATTGCCCTATCTATCGATCCCCCGAAGGCATATTCGTTGTCCAGACCGGGCCACTCCAGCCGGAGAATGAACCCGGACTTGATTATGTTCGGATCCGAAAATCTGTAAACGCCTTGTGCATCGTAACCGTAACCGTTCGAATTCATTTCTGTTACCGGAAGGAAAGGATTATTCAATGCAACTGTGCCGGATTCCAGCTCTCTCCCAGCTGGGTCGAGGATCCTGGCTTCAACGCGTGCGTCAAAACCCGGGCCTCCTTCTATCGCGCTTGAAACCGGAAGGGTGAGGTTTACGGCTCCTTCTTTGATTATCCCTTTTTCCGCAAGACGTCCCCAGCCCCATTCCAGGTAGTGGCCACTTTGATTACACCAGTGAATTCCAGAAGATACTATGGCGGAACTATTAAAGGCATCCGGAGGGGTTGCTATAAGCTTTTTTTCCAGCCTTTCTTCTATTTGCTCCTCCTCATAACCGGTTTGGGTATTGAGCAGAATGGTATCCGACTTAAAGGCAAGCTCCGGGTGGTTAGGCGATATCCTCTTTATCACGACAATTAGCTTTGGCCCTAAAGTCTCAAGCCGGGCCGATAGCGGTATTTTAATTGTTCCGGAACAGAAATATTCACCGGCTCCTGCCGCGGGTTCTGTCTTCGGAAGTGAAACCTGGCCCGACCACAGCTCATTTCTTTCCATCCCTGGCTGAACAGTAAATACAAATAGAACGAATTGAGCCTTCACCTCGGCACTGGCTCCTCTACTGACGAGTGACGTGAGGTCGAAAGAGATTTCCTTTACGTTTTTATCGATTCCAGTAAATTCCCACGTGGCCGTCTCATCCAGTTCTTCATCCCGCAACCAGCTCCATCCGTCAATTTCCTCTCCGGACGAAGAAAAATCAGCAGCCTGATAAGAAGGTTGGTTTACTCTTAGTAAATATTGACCTTCTCCCTTTCTTCTCTTGATTTCGATATAGACCGGTCCCGGTTTTTCCGCAACATCCTTGAGTTCGGGTGCGATCCCCACGCCGGTATTGGAGTATGCGGATCTCTTGTATTCGTGACGGAGATAGAGGTCGTAATCGGCCTCCGTTGGAACCTCCAGTTTAAGTTCTATTATCTGACCTTCTTTAGCCTCTATCTGGTACCAGTCTTCGTCGTCGTCGTCTTTCAAAAATCCGTTAATGCTACCTGGCTGAATTTTTAAGGAATGTAGTTTGTCGTTTCCCGCATCGCCACCGCTGCCGGCATCGTTCTGGTTCTCAAGAGATAACTCAAAATCATAGTCACCTTGACCTGAAGTTCTCTTTATCCGGATCGAGTACTCCCCAGCCCTTCCTGCCACGTAATCAATCCTTTCTCGCTCACCTTTTTTGCTGTTGGAATATTCTGCTACCCCTCCACCAGGGCGATAGAGGTAGAGGTCGTAATCCGCTTTTGTGGGCGGTACCAGGCCTATTTGGATGATTTGGCCAGTATCCGCGGTGAACTCGTACCAGTCTTCATCATCGTCATCCATCATAAAACCCGAATAGCTCCCAGGAGTAACTCGATAAGGATTCTGCTTTTCATTCCCAGCATCGCCGCCGCTGCCGGCGTCATTTTGATTCCTGATTCCCAACCTTAGTTTGTAATCTCCTTCGCCCGAACTTCTTCTGATTCGGATTGAATAAACACCGCTTGCACCTGCCACGTAATCTATCCTTTCTCGCTCGCCTTTGCCGCTGTTGGAATATTCAGCTGAACTTCCTCTGGGGCGATAGAGGTAGAGTTCGTAATCCGTTTCTGTGGGCGGGATCAGGTCGATACTGATTATTTGACCCTGATTTGCCCTGAATTTATACCAATCCTCTTTGTCCTCCGAATCCAGATAACCGGAAAAACTGCCCGTATCTATGCTCAAAGCCTCTTCGATCTCGTCCCCCGCGTCGCTTCCCGATCCAGCGTCATTTGAAGGGTTATCCTGGTCCGATGACCCCCGGAGCCGTAAAACTATACTATCTTTATTGAACGCTACGTGAGGATGATTGGGCGATATCCTCTCGGCAAAAATATATATCTCTGACCCGCTCGTGCCACACTGTCGGTTCCGATCTACCCTTACCGTACCCCTGCATTTATAGCCGTCGGGGTCACCGGGAGGAGTCACGTTCTCGAGCGTTACTTCCTGAGGGCAAAATACGCCTCCCATATTACCACTGCCGGGGTAACCAACCACGAGCCTGAAGTGAGCATCGACTCCTGGTCCTCCACTGGCCCGGTCCGTAGCCAGAGCAAATATCTTCGCCTCGATAGTGTCAGAACCTTCCGGTAGACCTTTAAAAGTCCACGAAGCTTTATCGGATAGATTTCTGTCTCTTAACCAGTACCAGCCCTGAATATGGTCCCCGGTCGAGCTGAATGAAGTTGCTTTAAACTCCTCTATCTCCCCTGATCCCTCAAAGGTGATCAAGCCAACCACGATAATTATACAGATCGACAGCATCAGACGTGCTGGCTTAGAATTCATAGCTACCTCCTTGAAAATTTTTTAAGATACAAGATTTTCTCCTCAGGCGTTTTTCAATTGGGCAAAAGTAAGTCAAGACAACTTAAATTTTTTTATTACCAATAATAGCTGAGAATGCCTTCCAGCAAGCATTCAAGAAGTATTCTCGGCGGGATAAAGCGTTGCAAAAGGTTTTAAACCAGATTCGCTTTCCTGTAGCCATCTATCCACAGGGATCGTCCACTCTTGATCCGTATCGTTGTTTCTAACTATCACCTGATCACAATGCCAGTCAGATAAAGGTAAAGCTCCGTCATGTCTCAAAGTAATATGGGTCAATTCCCCTATTTCGCCCCCAGTTACATGGAAAGTGTTTGTATCCCCCGTTTCAAAATCGTTCTCCCATTTATTATCAAGGAGAAATTCCCCACTCGAACATTTCTTTCCAAATGAATTCGTTCCAAAGAGGGAGATGTATACGTTGGCGTCTGTGCCCTCACCGGTTTTCCAATCGAGATCGCTAGTCGTCACTTCGATTTCGTATTCGGCCTTTCCACAGTAGGTAGTTGGTTCAAAATCCGCCTGGGTTTCTCCGTCAACCTGGTCTTCCGCCAACCATCTATCTATGACGAACTCCCACTCCTCGCCGGTTTCTTTGTCTTCAATAACCAAGCGGTGTATGTACCACCCAGGGTCTTTCCCGCTGTTGTCGTGTTTGACCCTAATGTGCCGGAGGCCAAGCAATTGTGGCAGCTCGTTTTCGCCCAGATTGATTACATCCGTGTCACCACGATCAAACGTGCCAATAAGCTCAAATTCTTCGGGAGGTCGAGGACCCCCGGTGGGGATCCTACCAAAGGAGGTAATATAAACATTTGCGTCAGTACCTGCCCCTTTTATGTCGCCGGTTTCGACGGTTATCCTGAATCTTCCATTCAGCTTCTTTTCAAGTAGGTTTGGTGGACCTTCCGTTCCGAGCTTTTTACCCGGCCTGCTTGAGGGTCCGGCGTTTTTTGCTCTGTAGGGGGCCGGAAGTTCGGTCAGACCACCGCAGAAACCATAATCCGGGTTTGCTTTATTTCCGCTCCACACAGTCTCCCCCGGGAATATTCCCTGCAGTCCCGGATAAGGTGGATCATCCAGATCATCTATAAGGTGATGATCGGGTTCTCCGACGTTAAAAACTGGAAATCTCCAGCTTCCTCCGCCACAGCAATCCTCTCCGATGTTCAGGTGTCCTCTTTCCTCTACCCCGCCCGTTGCTGCCTGATACATAGCTAAATATGGAGAAGTTGCCGCATAGTCCAGTGCTCTATCCGGAACATCGACGAGGGTTACCTCTTCGCAGATATCACAACTGGGGTAGAGCGCGTGTTTATCTTCCGAAGCTGCTAAGATCACGTTACCTTGATTGTCAAATTGCAGCTCGGTTTTCATAAGCTCGCTTCTTTCAGTTTCCTCCGAGAGGTTAGCTACATATCCGCGATTACAGGTCATATCGGTAGCATACCAGACCGCGTGATGGGCATTAGGGTCACGGTGGGACGAAGTAAACACCCATTCGAGGTTTAACGTATTCTCGTCTTCCACTTTCCAGGCCATTATAACTCGCTCAGCATCTCCTCTGTGAGCAAGTACGGAAAACCTGCCGTAATCCATAGTCCAGGCAATACAGTAATAAAACAACACGTATTGAGGTTCTTCAATCGACGGCCACGGTGTAACCCGGACGAAGTTAACTACGTGGTGCTCAGAATAATCCGCACTGCTTGCTAGCTGGGATATTGATGAGAGCAAAAAGCTATCCAGCGCACATATAGCGCGATAATAATTATCTACTCCCGTCACTGTAATATAACCGGCGGATGCGGCAACTCTAATCAGCTGCACCAGGGTCCACTGGGCGTAATAGGGTTCAATTTGATCGATCAGCGCTCCAACTATTTCTGCGGTCAATTGCACCCTAATACTCGGGTAGTATAGTGAAATGTATTCCAGGACTTCCTCTGCCGTGTCAAAGCCTGCCTGTATAGCTTCGCGGGTGGCCTGTGCCTGTGCCCATCTGGTGCTATTGGAGGTAAACTCCAGGATATCCTGAATTGACTCGTTCGATGCATTGTGTATTTGATTACAACCAGTATCTAGTATATCCTGACCCGACAGAGCTATATCGTTAGTTGTGGTGAAGAGCCGGTTAATCAGTTCGTGATTTAACCAGTTCTCTTCTTCATCTAACTTGATAACAGGATTTACCAGTTCCATTGCCGCGTCTTCCCAGTATTGATTTAATCCATCTCCGTCAGGGTCCAATTCCTCATCCATAAA
>JAGXLP010000007.1:14236-20055 GCA_018334615.1 Candidatus Bipolaricaulota bacterium | reverse complement strand
ATTTCTTCGACTTCTCCCCCGGGGGTAAAATCAAATATTTTCGAATAAAAGTAGAGCTCAGCTTCAAAGGCTTGTTTGATGCTCTCTTCCTTTCTAAATCCGTGCTGTTCCCCTTCAAAAGTTAGATATGACGTGGGGATACCACGCTCCTTAATGGAATCATACATTCTCTCGGCCTGATTTGGTGGTACTACACGGTCTTCGGAGCCCTGAAAGAATATCACGGGACAGGAAACCCTATCGGCATGTTTTAGAGGAGAACGCGCGTCGTAAATATCTTCTTCCTCTGGATAAGGTCCGATCAGGCTGTCAAGATATCGAGATTCAAATTTGTGTGTATCTCTTGCCAGTGCGGCCGGGTCACTAACCCCGTAATAACTTGCTCCTGCGTCAAAGACTTCTTTAAAAGTAAGCGCCGCAAGGGTCGTATATCCTCCCGCACTTCCTCCCCTGATAACCAATTTATCCCGGTCGACCCTCTCTTCTTCCACCAGTTGAAGTGCGCCATTAACACAGTCCTCGACGTCGACCAGACCCCATTCTCCTTTCAGTTCTTCCCTGTACTCGCGACCAAATCCCGTGCTACCTCGGTAATTAATGTCCAAAACCGAGAACCCTCGGGTGGTCCAAAATTGTATTTCGTAGGAGAAGGAGTCACCGGTCGCCGAAGTTGGCCCTCCATGACTGATAACCAATAGGGGAGGCTTCTCGCGTTTTGGGCCGTCAAACTCCTTATTGCAAGGCGGATAGAAGAAACCGTGAACAGTCTCATCTTCTCCCGAAGAAAATTCTATACTCTCCGGGGTAGATACGTAACCCTGGTCAAGGTCCATAGTTGTAGAAAGCTTTAGCGTTTCAACCTCTCGATTCTCCCAGTGGTATCTTCTAACTCCCCGTGGATTACCTGGGCCTCCACCAATAAACCAGACCTTATTGCCTGCAGCCCTGACCGAAGAAATCTGAGTGTATGGAACCTGACCCATTTCTATATCCCCGTTCTCCAATTCCTTTTTTGCAAGAAACCACCTGCCATTTTTTGTAAAGGCAAATATTATCTCGGAGGTGGAAATAAAGTCGTAAGTAGACATTCCGAACTTCCACTGTGGCTTTCCAATTTCTGCCTCTTGTGCCACGAAGCGGTCAGTTTCTCCCCCCGACCAGCGATAGAGGTTCCACCAGTTACTTTTATCCGAAATAAAGTAAAGAGCCCCGTCGGGGCCCCATTTTGGTTGGGTTACGGACTCCGAGTCCGTCCCGGCAATTACTTTCGAATTTTTAATTTCTCCGCTTTCACTTAAACTAGCTACGTGAAGTTGTGTCTCGTCCCAGGGCATATTTGTGTGATCCCATGTGACCCAGGCCATTTTCTTTCCATTTGGACTAAGACGCGGAGAAGAATAAAAATCGTGCCCCCGGGTAGCTATTTGATGCTTCGCGAGCTCGTCAGGATTAAGGGACACCAAATAATTGCTCGCTTCCTTATTCTCATCGGTATGATCTTCACAAATAGCCCATATCAACCGTCTTTTTTCGTCAAAAGAAAAATCGGCATAGCGGTAGTTCCCTTCCGGCGTGATAGGACGAGGCTGTTTTCCCGGAATTAACTTATAGATCCTCTGATCTTCAAAGTTTGTAAAAAATATCGTTCCGCCATCAACCACATACGATCCACCGCCGTACTCGTGAACGCGGCTTCTGACGTTGAACCCTTCCGGCGTCAGGTCTTCCCTCGTGCCCTGACGCCCCAATCGAACTAGAACAGTTCTCCCGTTTTCACTCGGCCGAGTTTCTAACCAGTACACATAATCTCCGTCAATACGAATTTCACTAAGCCCGACTTTCATCGAAGCCACTTTTTCTGCCGAAATCGGCGTCTTCCAGGAACCATAAGGTTTCACTTTTGACAAAGTATATCTACCTCCCAAAATTTTTAATTTCTCCCAAACCAGCCAAGGGGTTGCCAGAAAAAGCAGGTCCGAATATTCTCGGCGGGTTTTGACAAAACGTTGATTCTTTCACCCAGTTTGACTTAAACGGTCATTTTATGATAGTATAAACTGCTTATTCTTGTTCCCACCCAGGTCGGGCTGAAACTTCAGGTTAAGAATGCGGGTAAACCTTACCGGGAAAGGAGGCAGAAACCCGGTTCGAAAAACCCTTTAACCTGATTATTCCCCATACCTGGGTGGGAGCAGGTATCTTCACCTAATTATATCCCAGAAAGTAAGATAATTCAGACCTCGGGTTAATCAAAAAACCTAACTTCCATAATATTTGAGCATCTTTTCAGAGTGAAAAATTTCCAACTTCGCTTCCTCAAACTTGTCTTTTTCACTATGAATGTACTCGCCAAAAATGCCTTATCGGAAAGAGAGTGTTAATCATAACGAGACACATTATCAGCACTGGCTATCAGGAAATTTTTTAACCCCCTAAACAGTTAACACCAAATCTCCAACTAACCATCCAACGAAGAAAGGAAAGTCACCGTTTCTCTCACGATCATTTCCATCTGTTTACTTCGACTGATGGTCGCCTCACCATCCCCTGATTGAAAACCATACCACCCAAACTGGCTATGGTTCCCACCTTCAATTTCGACGAACTTCGTATTTGACGGAAGCTGCGTCCTGGATTTGGTTACTTTCTTTCGGTTAATTATTTTGTCCCTACTTGCGGTTATACTCAGTACCGGGAATCCTCGATCAAATTCCACGGTTTCCGGGGGGTAGGAAGCCCAAAATATCAACCCCTCCAGTTTGCGGTCCGTCCCTTCGGCAAATTGCGCTGCCATAGCTCCGCCCATGGAGTGACCTGCAATAACCCAATGCCTCACCCTTTCTCGGCCTTCTATTATCTTATCAGCCTTCCTTGGGCCCAATATTGCCAGGTTTAACGGCATACTTACAATGAAAACCTCATAGCCTTTCTCTGCAATCTTTAAAATATGAGGAGCATAGGCACGAGCGGGGACTCTGGCACCGGGATAAAATATCAAACCGGTATTAATCTCAGGATTATTCGGTGAAAATAGGAAACCTTTAACTCCATTTATCTTTTTTTCGCAAACATCTACAGATTGATTTCCTTCCAGGGCCTTCGAGGCTCGAACCATTACATCCTGGGGTCGGAGGAACCAGGTAGTAGTAGCTATACCGGCAAGGAGCAGCCCGACAATGATCGTCACAAACGGCAAACCAAACTTACTCTTTCCGATTTTGAACATGTGCTACCTCTCAGCTCCTGAGATTGACTTTTTCAAACGGTTTTATCTATTCTGAGTTTAGTTTATTCTCATATGACAGGCAAGTTACGGGGTCCTCTCAACTAACCGTCACAGCTTAATTAATGCTGACTACTTTGTGCCACCTAAGCCGCTGGAAAATTTGAATCGCGATCTATACTGCGAAGTGCTGAATTAAGGTGGTCCTCCAATATAGGGAGAAAAACCTTTTCTCAGTTAACCCTTCCGTAAGGAGGCAGTTAAGACCAAAATGAGTGTTTTGGAGGAAAATCGGGAGTGTCTGTAGCTTAGCAGTATGATGTTTTGGACAAAAGCCAATTTAATATTACGGACTACACAGGTCTTTTCCGGGGCTTCGAGTTAACTTATGCATAAGCCAGGACCTGAAAAACCCTCCCGGAACCGGTTATACTTATCCTCATGATATACCTTATACTGGCCGGCACCTGCTTCGGCACGATCGGACTCTTTGTAAACTTTATCGGAAGCGATATCTCCACCGTACTAATCGCGGCAATCAGACTGCTCTCTACTGCCGGGCTTATCTATCTTTATCAATCACTAAAGGGCAGTCGAAAAGAACTACGACTCACCTCACGCAAGGAGATATACTACGCTCTGATAGGGGGGTTAGTCGGGTTTGCAGTAACTTTTGGCCTCTACTTAAAATCGCTTGTTCTTGTGCCGGTCTCAGAAGCCGTCTTCCTTCATTACGTAGCTTTCCCTTTCTCCACGATCCTTTACTCCTCGATTTTTCTAAAGGAAAGAGTCACAGGATCGGAGCTGGCCTCGCTCTTTGGAACGGTCCTGGGGGTATTCTTTATTTATAACGTCGGGTTCAGTAAAGGTTTTTCTTCAATTTTTGGTTACTCCATAGCATTCATTTCGGGAGTAAGCTATGCCGCCGCGTTAATCGTGTTGAAAGAGCTCGGCAGATCGAAAACAACCCTGCAAACGCTATTTTGGCCAACGCTTTTTGGAGGTGTCTCTCTTCTGCCAGTGGTTCTAATAGGAGGATTTACCTTCGACGTTTCCGGAAATACGCTTCCAGCCATCCTTGGATTGATTCTTATATCAACCCTCCTGGGATATTCTCTGTTCGCAAAAGGATTGAAAGAAACCAGAGCGGGTCTGTCTTCGGTGATCTTAATAATCATCGAACCTTTATCCGCCGTGGTCCTTGCTGTTTCATTCCTCGGGGAGCAACTATCCGTAACTTCGGGGATCGGCGGTAGTTTAATCGTTCTTTCTGGTCTTATCCTGTACATTGACAGCCACAGAAGGGCCCAAATACAACCTGACAAAAGGGATAATAGTCGTTCCGACTGAACCAAACTCAGGATCTTTCCCCAATTACTTTACCGAATATTATCATATTAGAGGATTTATGATGCGATCAAAGGAAATGCGAAAAGCAATTCACTCCGACCATTTGAGTCCACCTGGTTGAAGGAGTAACCTCAAAACAGGTAGGAAAATTACACGAGCCGGTTACTAATAAAGCGAAGGAAGACCAGATATGCACCATTTCAGCTGGAAGAGCTGGTGACTAACTTATATTATAAAATTAAACCAAAACACGGAGATGATTTTAATGGCGCAAAAATCAAAAGCGAATCATAATGCCTGGTTTTACTCCGTCGTGGTTTTTCTAATGCTGGTCTTATTAACATTACTTAACTGCCCCGGATACGCCTCCAATAATAAAGCCGAAGTCTATGTCACAAACAGGAATAACGGGAAAATATTGAAACCCACTTATGAATTACTTAGCTTCAAACCATTAACCATACTTCTTAGTGGTCCTCATGGTATAGCCTGTGGCCCCGGTGGTTTGCTCTATGTAGCAGAGACAGAAGAGGGTAGAATAGTGAGATTCACTCAGAAAGGCCAGTACAAAGAAGAGGTTGTTGCTGACGAACCGAGAAGTACGTTTAGCGGGGATCCAATGAGCCTGGAGTTCGGCCCGGATGGTAACCTATTTTTCATTACTCCTGATAATGGAATATGGCTAATTGAAAACGGAGATCCTCACGGGAATCCTAAAAAATTAATCAAAGACAGTTACTTCGATCACGACGAAAAGCCACACGATCTTGCTTTCTTGAAAACTGGAGACTATTCGAAGGATCTTATGGTATCTGTATTAACTGATAAACCTTACGAGGGTTACGTAATTAGAATCCCTGCACCCGACTATAATCAGGTAAGGCCTTTTATAACGGGATACCACGTGGAAGAAATGGGAAATAAAGTAGAAAAACAGCTGAGAGTTCCCGTGGCCCTGGAAGTAAATGACGCGGGAGAAATATATCTCGCGGATTCAGAGAAAAGGGAAAGTCACATTCTCCGATTTGCTCCCGATGGTTCCTTTATTGGGGTATTCGTGGACCAGATTAACAATCCCCTGGATCTAAACTTTGATTCAAGCGAAAACCTATACGCTACCCTGGGAAACCTGTGGGAGAGTAAATCCACCGGTGGGGGATTGAAGGTCTATAGCAGGGACGGAAATCAAAAACTATATATACCCCGCTCCGGTCTCTGGAGTGTGGCTATATGTGAGAGTCAATGA
>JAGXLP010000007.1:8408-14061 GCA_018334615.1 Candidatus Bipolaricaulota bacterium | reverse complement strand
AATCTAACGAGGAAAACATAATGTTACCCGACGAACATCTAAACGTATTGAAAAAATTATATAACAAAATACACGACAGGGATATCAATTGGGTGGTCACGGGTAGCGTTTCGTTTTGCCTCCAGGGGGTTCCGCTCAGCCCGAACGATATCGACATTCAGACAGATGAAGATGGAGCCTACAAAATCGAGGATCTTTTCCGGGATAGGGTAATCAAGGAGGTAAAGTTCTCCTCAACAGATAAAATAAGATCACATTTTGGAGCATTGATGATACATGGAATAGTTGTGGAACTCATGGGGGGAGTTCAAAAATATTATGACGGAGAGTGGGAGGACCCAATAGATATTGACCTTCACAAGAAAACCGTAGCAATCGCCGGCATGAAGGTACCCGTTCTGGAACTCTCCTACGAAGCAGAGGCCTACAGAAGGTTTGGGCGAGTTGAGATGGCAAACAAGCTCAAGACATACGCGGAAAAATAGGCAAGTTAACCTGATAGACATCTGGTTTTATAAAGCTGTAGTTTCGTTTCGACTTTTCCGAAAAAGTATTATACTAATAGGTGTTGGTAAAGAAGAGGGCACGAATTATAGAAAGATGAACCTAAAATCGGGGGTATGCCATGGAAGAATATAGTTACATTATAGTGGGAAGTGGTCTGGCAGGAGTTTCCGCCATAAAAGGTATCCGAAGCGTAGACAAATCTGGAACTATACTGATGGTAGGAGAAGAAGTTGATTTCCCTTACAACAGACCTCCACTTTCAAAGGATCTTCTCCTTGAGAATAAGACGGTCGACGACATCTACATAGAAGATGAGAATTTCTATGAAGAACAAGGTGTTGAGATGGAATTGGGCACGAAGATAGTGGACCTTGACCCCGAAGCAAAGTCTATCCAATCTGATAACGGAGCTACATACACTTACTCAAAGCTGCTTCTGGCTACCGGCGGGTATCCACGAAAGCTAGATATTCCTGGTGGTAAGTTAAAAGGGGTACTGTACTACCGCTATCTGAGCGACTATAGGAATTTAGACGAACAATTGGAAGTTTCCGATCACGTCGTGGTCGTCGGAGGAGGGTTCATAGGTTCAGAGCTAGCAGCAGGCCTCACAGCAAATGACGTCGGAGTTTCCATGGTTTTCCCGGAAAATTACCTACTGGAAAGGATATTTCCAGAAGAACTTGCGGAGACTGTCCAACAAGACTACCGCCACAGAGGGGTAGAAATCATCAACGGAGATGTCCCTAACAGTATTGTAAACGAGGACAGCAATTATCTCGTAGAAACCTCAGAAGGTCGATCACTGGAAGGAGATCTGGTGATAGTGGGTATTGGCATCTCTCCTTCGGTGGAACTTGCCAAGAAAGGAGACCTGGACGTATCTGACGGCATTGGAGTGGATCGTTACCTGCAAACTACGGACCCCAACATCTATGCTGCCGGGGACGTCGCCTATTTCCCTTATACAGCTCTCGGGAATTTAACCAGGATAGAACACTGGGATCACGCAATTAAACAGGGGAAAAACGCGGGCCGCAATATGGCGGGATCCGGTGAAGTTTACGACTACCTGCCTTACTTCTTTTCTGACCTTTTTGATTACGGTTTTGAAGCGGTGGGAGAGGTGGATTCATCCCTGGACACCTACATAGACTGGAAAGAAGAAGGAAAGAAAGGAGCAATTTATTATCTTTCCGAGGAAGGGAGTGTACGCGGAGTACTGCTGCTTGGTCTATGGGGCAAGAAAAAAGCAGCAAGAAAATTGATCACGGAACAGAAAACCTTCACCAAAATCGAACTGGAGGGGGGAATAGGTTGAACCATATCCCCAATCTTACCAAATCACTGTTTCACCAAAACTTGCCGAGAGAACCCCTTAGATTGCTGTGGGGATTATTGATTTTCAACAGGCTCAAGACCAAGTTTTCATGAAAAAAGACCAATTGACCGGCAAGACGGCTCTTGTTACCGGTGCAGCCAAAAGGATAGGCCGAGAGATTGCACTTTCACTGGGCAATTCAGGGGTTAACGTGGTGATCCATTACAGGTCTTCTGCTGGCAAAGCAGAGAAACTGAAGCAGATTATTGAAGATTCCGGGGTAAATGCCTGGGTCACTCAAGCTACTTTTTCAAAAGAAACGGATTATTCCAAGCTAATCTCGAATGTAAAGGAAGTAGCAGGAAATATAGATTTTCTGGTTAATAACGCCTCGATTTTCCCGAAAGCCGACCTCAAAGGTTTAGGGGTCGATGATCTGGAGAAAAATATTCAAATTAACTCCTGGGCCCCATTTGCGCTTACGAGGTCATTTTTTAACCAGTTCGACAGCGGGAAAGTAGTAAACCTGCTGGACACAAGAATTGCCGGCTACGATTGGAATCATGTCGGTTATTATTTCAGTAAAGTTCTACTGGCAAGAATGACGAAAATGATGGCAATAAGGTTTGCCCCTGATTTTTTCATCAACGGCGTCGCCCCTGGTTTAGTTATTCCACCGGAAGGCTTAACCGAAAGTTACCTGGAAGAGAGAGTAGACAGGGTCCCCTTGAGCAAGTATGGGGACGAGTCGGACGTAGCAGAAAGCGTCATTTTTCTTCTGGGTGCGAATTTCATTACCGGTCAAATTATTTATGTCGACGGTGGGAGAAATCTACTTCACGAATTTGAGGGATAAAATGACTCAGCGGTCCCAAGAACAAAAGTTTGATAAAATCAAAATCAACGAGCTCTCCGTTCGCTGTATAATCGGGTCAGAAGACTATGAAAGAGAAGAAGAACAGGAAGTGCTCATCTCGCTAACGCTTTACGGCGATTTCTCCCGTGCCACTCGTACTGACGATCTGCAATATACGGTGGACTACAGCGAGTTAAAAGAAAGGATCGTCAAAATAGCCCGTAAGTCTAAATTTCAACTGATCGAAGCTCTGGCCCGGAAGACCGCGGAAATTGCAGTGGAGTACGAGAAAGTAGAAAAAGTTAAGGTATCCGTTAAAAAGCCTTCCGCACTTAGGTTTACGGACAGTGCCGAGGTGGAGATTACCCGCAGCTAGCCTTCAACCTAATTTTCACCAAATTTCATATATTCAACCGGCATCAGGACGAGGACTATCGAAGAAAATTTCCGGGCCTCGCAAGGAGGTAATATTGCCCCTGCTTAAGCGTCAAGAAGTAGTCAAATGGAAGGAAGGAGAAGCCAGAGCTATTGAAGACGATGTCGTGGTCGAAACATCCCTTGATATAGCTGTAAACGGGCGGGAAGTAATCACTTTACTGTGCAGCCCGGAGAATCGAAAAAATTTAGCCACCGGATTTCTAAAATCCGAAGGAATCATAGATAAATACGAGCAAATTCAGAAGATAAATCTTGAGAAGTCAAAAAAACGTATTAACGTCCACTTAACCAAAGGTTCCGGGGATTTAGAATCCTATTTCAACAAAAAAAGAGCACTTGCCTCCAGTTCCGGGCGGGCTAATCTCGTATTTGATGAAGTGGTCAAATTGGAGTCAGTTGCCGAAGGAACTCCAGTTTCGGATCCTACCAATTTATCCAGACTTATGAGTGATATGCAAAGTCGTGCGGGCTTATTCCGGCAGACCGGTGGATCTCACACGGCTGCCCTGGCCAATGATAAAAGGTTACTCTACCTGGCAGAAGATATCGGGCGGCACAACGCCACGGACAAAGTGATCGGAAAGGCTCTAATCCGCGATGAAGCATTGAAAAATAAGATCATGTTAACCAGTGGCCGCCTCTCCGCTGAAATGGTCCTCAAATCAATTAGAAGCTCAATTCCAATCCTGGTATCTCGCTCAGCGCCTACTACGATGGGTATAAATCTGGCAAGAGAAGCCAACCTTACACTGGTGGGCTTTACTCGAGGAAATAGAATGACATTTTATTCAGCCGGAGAGAGAGTCCTCCGGGACTAAAAGATCAACGTCCTGATTTTTTTGACTGGTAAGTAGCGGTTGCGTGCCGCGAACTTGTAATGACCCGGTGATTCTACTAAAATCACTGAGATATATTAGCAAAAGTACTTCCTTCCGTTTAGTATTCGATCTTTTTTTAATCGTCGAGGTAAAATTTATTACAATGTCAGATAAAGAAAAGGAGAACATTTTAATTTGTAGCGCCTGGCCTTACGCATCCGGCATGCCGCACCTGGGGAATATCCAGACTTCTCTTCTGTCCGGGGACGTTTTTTCTCGCTATTACAGACTAAAGGGCCATCCTGTACTTTATGTATCGGGCTCGGATGCTCACGGAACCAGAATCGAATTCGAAGCGGAGAAACGGGGCATTGAACCGGAAGAACTGGCAAACGAAACCCACGAGAAGATAATTGAAATCCTGGAAGACTACAGGATCCGGTTTGATAACTACACCATTACTACAAATCCCACTCACAAGGAGTTCGTCCGGGAAATTCATCGACAGATGGAAGAAGAAGGGTACATTTTTTCCAGCGAAGAAGAAAGGGCCTATTGCCATGACTGCCAGAGATTTCTGGCTGATAGGTTTATAGAGGGAACTTGTCCTGAATGTGGGGCTAAGGGGGCACACGGCAACCAGTGCGACAGCTGTGGCAGTTTACTGGAACCGGAGGAGCTGGTTGAACCAAAATGTGCAATTTGTGGGAGCGACGATATAGAGTTTAAGAATACCAGGCACTGGTATATAGATTTGCCAAAGTTACAACCAAGTTTAGAAGAGTACGTCAAGCGTAATTACGACGACTGGCAGGATAACGTTAAAAGATTTACGGACCAGATGCTAAAGGACGGCCTCGAGCCCAGAGCAATCACACGGGACATTGATTGGGGAATACCCGCACCTTTTGAAGGAGCGGAGGATAAGGTAATTTACGTTTGGGCGGAGGCCGCACTGGGATACGTTTCAGCCACTATGGAATACTTCCAGGACAACGAAAGCGAAGAGGACTGGAAAGATTACTGGTTATCCGAAGACACCACTCAGGTTTATACGCTCGCCAAGGACAATATTCCGTTTCATACATTACTTTTTCCCGGCCAGCTCCTGGCGTCGGGTCAGGGTTATCACCTTCCCGATCAGATAAGCGCCGGAGAATACCTTAACTGGGTCGGAGGAAAGTCATTTTCCAAGAGCAAGGGTGTCGGTCTTTTCGTCGATGACGCAACCGATCTAATGGACCCAGTTTTCTGGCGGTTTTACCTGATGTTTCAGAGACCCGAAAAGAAAGACGTGGAATTCTCCTGGTCCGAACTGGACAAGGCGGTAAATAACATTTTCATTGACAACGTGAGTAATTTCGTCAATCGGGTTACTTCGTTTACCTATTCCAGATACGAGGGAGATATCCCCGAAGGCTCGGTGGAGAAAAAAATCGACAGAGAGATAAAAGAGACGGTTACTGAGGTCGAAAAAATAATTGAGTCAGGAGGACTATCCTCCGCTCTAAGGGAAATTTGCGACCTGGCCAACTATGGTAACCGTTACTTTCAGGATCGTGAACCCTGGGAGACGGGAGACAAGGACGTTATAACTTCCAGTTTGAAGATTGCAAAGGCAATCTCGGTTATGTTGGAACCGTTCGTTCCTTCTTTTTCAAAGCAGGTTTACGAAATATTTGAACTGTCCGACCCGAGCTGGAAAGAAATTCG
>JAGXLP010000007.1:0-7632 GCA_018334615.1 Candidatus Bipolaricaulota bacterium | reverse complement strand
AGAAAGGGTCAGCGCAGGAAACTTGGTCACAGACAGCCCTATACCAAAGTCAGGGTAGATAATATTTCATCCTAAAAGAAAGGAGATATTATGGCTCACAAAGTAAGTAGTGGTTCAACCCAAAACGTTCACGATACTGCCGGTAAAAGGTTAGGAGTAAAGAAATTCGGCAGTGAGTGGGTGGAACCTGGCAATATTATAGTCAGACAGCGTGGAACTAAATTCAAACCGGGAGAGAACGTTGGTATGGGAAGGGATCATACGATCTTTGCGAAAGTTTCTGGTCACGTCAAGTTCGAAGGATCAGGAGACAAGTATATCAGTGTTGTACCTCCCTCCTAAACTCCCAATCCAACCTTTATCCCGTGTCGATTCCGCCAACTAGGATATGAAATGTTCGTAGATGAAGCTACTATAACCGTCAAAGCAGGAGATGGTGGGAGCGGGATTATCAGCTTCGAGCATCAGCTTGGCCAAAGACATGGAGGGCCTGATGGTGGAAATGGTGGAAAAGGGGGCAACGTATACCTCAGGGCCGACAGGAGTATTAGTACTCTTTTAAAATTTGAGAAAAAGAATACTTTCAAAGCTGATGACGGTGAAAAGGGAGGGACTCAGGAAAAGACTGGCGCTTCCGCGGACGACCTTTATATAGACTTACCTGTCGGGACGATGGTCTATGATGGGGGAACAGACGAAAAGATAGTTGACTTAAAGGAAGAAGGACAAACTTTCTTAATCGCAAAAGGTGGTTCAGGCGGACGAGGTAACAAGGCATTCTCGAACTCAAGAAATACCGCACCTAGAATTAGAGAGCGTGGAGGTCAAGGACAAGAAAAATATCTTCGACTGGAACTACAATTGCTGGCAGACGTCGGAATTGTGGGTTTTCCCAACGTGGGAAAATCCAGTCTGATATCTAAGATATCCGCCCAGCGTCCAAAGATAGGAAATTACCATTTTACTACCATGGAACCTCACCCAGGTGTGGTATCCCTGGACGAGTGGAACGATTTCGTCGCGGTAGATATTCCGGGAATAATTAAAGGAGCACACAAGGGCAAAGGTCTCGGTGATCAATTTCTGAGACACCTATCCCGGACAAAACTTCTGATTCACATGGTTGATATTTCGGGGATTGAGGGACGGGATCCGTTAGAAGACTGGCAAATATTCCGGAATGAACTGGAGGAGTACAAAAGTTCGCTTGGCGACATGCCCGAGATCGTCGCTGGTAACAAGATCGACTTGATCGAGGAAAGTGAGATCGAAAGGCAGGTTAAGAAGTTCAATAAAGAGGGCCTGGATATTTACCCGATATCAGCTGCTACAGGGAAAGGCGTGGATAGCCTGGTAAAGGAAACCTATGAATTGCTCCAGAAAGAAAGGGAACGTGCCGAGGAAAGAGAGAAACAAGAGGAATCCGAAGACGAGTACAGAGTTTATAGATTTAAAGGAGAAAAAGGTTTTCGCGTTTTCAAACAGGAAGACAAGTTTGTCGTCGAGGGACGCGAAGTGGAAAAACTGGCCGAGAAGCTTGATTTCTCAACGGAAGACGCTCCAAGTTACTTCCATCAAAGACTTGAGAAGCAGGGAGTAATCAGCAAGTTGAAGGAAAACGGGGCGCAGGACGGAAGCATAGTCCTTATCGGAGGGAAAGAGTTTGAGCTCGTGCTCTAGAGTAGGACTATTCGGGGGGACGTTTGACCCAATTCACAATGCGCACCTTGATGTGGCGAGACAAGCCCTTGTACAGATGGAGCTGGATAAGGTTATCCTAATTCCATCCAAACACCCTCCTCACAAAACTGAGGAGGGAATGACCAGCGCAGATATCCGGTATAAGATGGTTCAACTTTCAGTGGAAGATAGAGTTGGTCTGGACGTATCTCCCGTCGAAATCAATAGAGAAGGTCCTTCTTATACTGTCGATACTTTGAAAGAAATGAAGAATTTGTTCGACGAGATCATGTTTATCGTCGGGGCAGATAATCTGATAAAAATTGACACCTGGAAAAACCCTGAGGAACTCTTGAACATGTGCCCTTTTGTAGTGGCACCGCGGGGCGGTATTCTAAAAGACGATTTTCAGGGAAGTATTTTTCAAGGTAAGGATATCAGATTTCTGAAAATGAGTGAAATATCACTCTCTTCTACTGAAGTCCGGGAGAGAATTATGGACGGTCAACCCGTGGATGGATTGGTTCCGGAAAAGGTGTTAAACTTCATCATAGACGAAGGTCTCTATCGAACTGTGCCGGAAGAAGTATGAATCATATATTTTTTAATATCGAGGAGGGAGAAAATCTCTAACGAAACTAGAGTTAATCACGAAATTAGAGCGGGTAAAGTAAGGGTAATAGGCAAAGACGGAGAGCAGATTGGAGTTATGAGTCTTGAAGGTGCTCTCAAGGAGGCCGAAGAGCAGGATCTTGACCTTGTAGAAGTAGCACCGGATGCGGACCCAGTGGTAGCAAAAATACTTGATTACGGGAAGTACAAGTACCAGCAGAAAAAGAAGAAGCAAAACCAGCAGAAAAAGAAGAAGTTAAAAACCATAAAGTTTTCAATTAAGATAGAAGAACATGACTTCAATACAAAAGTGGGCCATATAAAGAAGTTCCTTAAAGAAGGCCACAAGGTTCGAGCAACTGTATTCTTTCGAGGTAGGGAAAAAGCACACAAGGACAGAGGATACGATCTTTTAAATGATATCATCGATGAGGTTGAGGAGGTAGGGGCGGTGGACCAAAAGCCGACCCAGAAAGGACAGGTAGTACAGATGTTACTAAAACCGGGAGGAGATTAAATTGCCAAAAAAGAAAACACATAAAGGTATTGCGAAAAGATTTAAACAATCAAAAAACGGGAAGTTAACCCATAAGAAGTCCGGCTATGTTCATAAGCGGACAAAGAAAAAGTCAAAGAATAAAAGAGACGCAAGAAAGGATAAAGAGGTCACGGGTAAGACGGCAAAGAACTTAAAAAAACTCCTTTCATCTTAACGCACTTTAACGGACCAAGGTACTAGCTAAAGTCGGAACTTGGAGGTATTTATGTCCAGAACAAAAAGAGGAAATTCAAGACTGAAATCGAGGAAGAAGGTTCTCCAGCGGGCGAAAGGCTTTTACGGCAAGCGAAGAAATTGTTATAAGATAGCAAAACAATCCGTGATGAAGGCACTCAAGAATGCCTACATAGATAGACGGAGAAAGAAAAGAGAGTTCCGTAAATTGTGGATCACGAGAATAGGCGCAGCTTCCGGAAACAGGGGTCTTTCCTATTCTAAGTTTATGGGGGGATTGAACAAGGCCAACGTTGAACTCAACAGGAAAATGCTCGCAGATTTAGCTGTTAGAGACCCGGAAACGTTCGATCACCTTGTAGATATTGCAGAAGGTGAAGTCAGCAATTAACGCATGAATCTTCAAGACCTGATTGCTAAATTCGAGGAATACTGGAGAAAGCAAGGTTGTTTGGTAATTCAGCCCTACGACGTGGAGACCGGGGCTGGAACTTTTAATCCGGGAACCTTTTTTGGTTCATTGGGTCCGGATCCGCTTAAAGTTGCCTACGTGGAACCAAGCAGAAGACCACCCGATGGAAGGTATGGAAAGAACCCGATCAGGGTCCGGCAACACCACCAGTATCAGGTAGTCCTTAAACCTCCACCGGAGAAGAGTCAGGAACTTTATCTCGAGAGCCTGGAGTACATAGGAATAGATCTAGCTGCTCACGACGTAAGGTTTGTCGATGACAACTGGGAGTCTCCTTCGCTGGGTGCGAGAGGTACCGGATGGGAAGTCTGGATCGACGGCCTTGAGATTACTCAATTCACGTATTTTCAGAGAGTTGGCGGTTTGGATCTGAACCCCGTCTGTGTCGAGCTTGCTTACGGCCTTGAGCGCATTGCCACATTCGTCCAGGACATGGAAAGCGTATACGACCTAGATTGGAACGATCAATTTACTTATCGTCGGATTTTCCAGGAAAAGGAGCGCCAGTTTTCTACTTACAACTTTGACCTGGCAGGTATCGACGATAACCAGAAGTTATTCAAAATTGCTGAGCGAGAAGCGAAAAGATGTCTGGAAGAGAACCTATTCTATCCCGCTTACGACATGACTTTAAAAGCCGCCCATTACTTTAACATCTTACTGTCCCGAAACGCTATAAGCGTTACGGAGAGGGAAAAATTCATAAGAAGGATCAGGAATCTGGCAGAATCCATAGCTTCTCAGTACGTCCAGAGTCTGGAGGATACCCCCGATGAGCGAAGACCTGTTATTTGAACTGGGAACGGAGGAGATCCCTCCCGCCTTTCTCCCAAAAGTGGCTGAAAATTTAAGGAAAGATTTGCGGAAGGGCTTACAAGACGAAAGGCTGGATTTCGAAGAAATAGAGTTGTTTTTTACCCCGCGAAGGATAGCGGTACGGGTAAATGACCTCCAGGAGCGCCAGGAAGATAAGATTGAAAAACACCGGGGACCGTCTGAGGGGATCGGACTAGACGAAGACGGAAACTATACAATCGCCTCGAAAAAGTTCGCCCAGGGGCACGGGGCAACAAAAGAGGACCTTTACCTGGAAGAAACTGACGATGGCACCTATTTTTTCGTTGAAGAGAAGATAGAGGGAAGAAAAGCTTGCGAGTTACTTCCGGGTCTTCTATCGTCCCTGACTAAGAATCTGGAGCAACCCGAGAAAATGCGCTGGGACGACTCTTCGGTCAGATTTATCAGACCGATACGCTGGATCACCTGTCTTCTGGGTTCAAAGAAGGTAGATTTCGCTATCGGAAACGTAAACAGCTCAAGCGATACAAGGGGGCACAGGTTTCACGGAGACGATATAGTTCATCTGGAAAACCCTGCCCAGTATGAGGAAAGGCTGGAATCAAATTCCGTAATACCCAGCTCGGAGAAAAGGCTAGAAAAAATGGAAAACCAGATTTCTCAAGTCACGGCCGACATGGAAGCCTCAGTAGCCTCGAAAGACGAATTCCTGGAATTACTCTCCAATACGCTTGAATACCCAACAATTGTCAGCGGAAGCTTTCCCGATAGATTTCTTGACCTTCCAAAAGAACTCCTATTCAAGACCCTTACCGGAGAGGCTCGGTTGATTCCTCTCGTCAATTCAGAAAGTGCGCCTATTTCTACTTTCATTGGGTTCCGAGACGGACCCAGAGATGAGACGGGCAGAGTGAGGCAAGGATACGAGTCGGTAATAAACTCAAGGTTGCGGGATTCCAAGTTCTTCTTTAACCACGACCGTGAGCGCCCTCTGGAAGAATACCTGGACGAGTTAAAGACTGTGACGTTTCAGGAAAAACTGGGATCGATACACGACAAGGTCGAAAGGATTAGGAAAATAGCCGAGCAGTTTGCTTCGACACTCGGGGGAATTGACACGGAGGTAGCTGACAGGACTGTCAAGTTATCCAAAGCCGATCTCGTCACGGAAGTCGTGGACGAGTTCCCGTCTCTTGAAGGGATCATTGGAGCCTATTACGCCGAGCTTGACGGGGAGCCGGAAGAAGTAGTGCAGGGGATAAGGCAGCACTACAGGCCCAGGAATACTCAGGACGATCCTCCGGAATATTTAACTGCAATCGTGACAGGTGTCTCCGATAAGCTGGATACGCTGCTTGGTTCCTTTATTATCGGGGAAAAACCAACTGGAACCAGAGATCCTTACGGTCTTCGAAGAAAAACTGATGGCATCATAAGAACGCTCATAGATAGAGAAGTAAACCTCGATATAGCGGACTTAATCGAGTATGCCGGAACTTTGTACGATATGGAAGGAACCGGCGAGGCAGTAGAAAGCCTTAAAGATTACTTCCAGGAAAGACTTGAGCGGGTCCTGGAACGTGTCTACTATATACCCTACGATGTCGTAAACGCTATAAGCATCGGGGAAGGTTTTAACTTTTACGACTCCTACCTAAGGGCAAAAACACTAGAGGAATTCAAGGATAAACCAGCTATGAAGGATCTCGTTGATTTGTTTACGAGAATAGTGAATATTACGGAGGGTAGAGAAAAAGGCGAAATCAACCCGAAGATTTTTCAGCTGAGCCAGGAGAAGGACCTCTGGAACACGTTTACCGAGAAGATGGACGTATTGGAAGAACTTGCCAGGAAACAGTCCTACAGGGCAATGACAAGAAAACTTTTAAATTTGAAAGACCCTATAGACGAATACTTCGAAAACGTCATGGTTATGGCCGACGACGAGGAGCAGCAAGAGAACAGGATCAACTTTTTGTTATATTTAAAAGAACCATTCCTCAAGCTTGGCGACTTATCTAAAATAGTCAAGAATCACGCCGCAGAAGACGGGTCTTGAAGAATACAGGTGAACAACAGCACTTTTAGGTTAACAAACGGAATTTGACCCAGCACTCAATTGAGAGAATTAACCTGGGCAAAACAAATTAGCGCTTTACTTGTTGACTTTGCCCAGCAGGTTAGTCTTACGATAGTTTAACCAAGGTCCGTGTCTCAATTGAGTGCTGGACAAAAACCAGCCAATTCATTCCCGCAGCAAGCTGCGAGTTTTCTTGGCAAGTTTTGGTAACGGAATAAAACTTTTACCTCCGCTAAGAATTTTCCTCTTCTCCTTCCTCTTTTGTGAGAGGGTCGTACCCCCCGGAGTTCAGCGGGTGGCACCTCAGAACCCTTTTAAGTGCCAGATATGTACCTTTTATTGGCCCGTATTCTTCGATCGCCTGTCTGCCGTACTCGGAGCAGCTCGGGTAGAATCGACAGGTGTTGGGAAGACCGGGCGATACCGCTTTCTGATAGACCTTAATTACTTTTAGCAAAATTGTCTTTAAGATTTTCACCGATTTTCTCTCCTGCGCCCACTATCCGAAAGTGTAGAGTTTTACGTGTAAAAACTCGCTTTGGAAACCGTTCGATAAAACCAGGGATCAATTTCCCCAGCGGGGAAATTGCCCTTTCCGATCTCGGCTCGCTCTCCAGCACTTAGATTGATATCGATTGACAGAATAAGAAGAAAACTTTAAGTTTAAATCTTAACTGTAATCCAACAGCTATTTTGACCTCGATATTAACCTAAGTGCTGGAACCGTGCCCGCTCGCCTCCGATAGGATTTTCCTGAACGGTTTCCAAAGCTGAAAATTAGTTTTACACTGGATTCTCTACAGTATCCACTATCCTTTTGAAACGATTATCCTTTTACCCTCCTCAAGCTATGTTACGATTTGGAAAGCGTCAGTACAATATTGCTAGCCAATTGAAAAATCCTTTTCAGTCTAAGCTGAACGTCGAGGTCGTGCTGACTACGTTAAAGGCAGCGAACCTATATCCTTTGACGCTGAACTCAACCAAGTCACAAAACTCAGCTGGGTGCTGGTTCAGTCAAACATATGCGCCGCTTCGCTGGAATTTTCTCGGCTCGGAGCCTTAGTTGGACGACAGAATAGAAAGTGTGGGGAGCGAGGTCGAAATCCGACGTTCAGCTTGCTGAAAGAGTGAATTTCACGCTGGAGAATAAGATTTGTGGCGGAGGGGGTGGGATTCGAACCCACGGCTGAGTCTCACCTCAGCAACGGCTTAGCAAGCCGTCGTCTTCGGCCACTCGACCACCCCTCCGGGCTG